>CAYFTB010000033.1:0-18591 GCA_964345875.1 uncultured Proteiniphilum sp. | reverse complement strand
CTAAAGATTCAGGAAGACCCGAGAATTTGATTTCAGCTGTTTTAGTATTCAGCGTTCCTTTCTTAACATACTTGGCAAACTTCTCTATCTCCTTATAATCAGATAACTCGAACTTTGCTGTAACTGTAGTAAGACTGTTTTCATTTGCAACTGTCTTAGTATCCTTTGTTAGTTTTGATGCTATTGGGTCTTTCGGCAAATCACTAGGAGCATCGTCCTTACTACATGCCGAAAACGTGGCAACCAGTGCCAAAATCATTAATAACGAGTATAGCTTTTTCATAATTCTATTGGTTTTATAAATTAATAGTTTTAATCTACAAAAATATAGATAACTTTATTTTCAATCAAACATTAGAACATAAAAAAACTAAACTTAATCTATTGATAATAATTATTCTTGACTAAGAAGTCATATACACCATCGGGCACAAATGCTCTTACATTTTTTCCACTTCTTATGCTGTCTCTAACAAAGGTGGATGAAACTTCAACAATTGGAGCTTCCACCACACTAACGTTCTCACGATAATTATCGTCAATAATAATTTTTTCACCAATTCGAGGATATATAATTACTTTATATCTATTTAGCAGTAGTTTATAATCTTTCCAAAGATGAAAGTCGTTCCAATTATCTCCTCCTATTATCAGTGTGAAGTCAGATTCGGGATATACACTACTAAGTTTATCCAAAGTGTTAATAGTGTAAGATGGCTTTGGCATATTAAATTCAAAATCTGACACCTTAATGTCATCATATTTATTTACTGCCATTTGAGTCATTTCCAATCTTATCTTATCATCAAGCAAATCGTCTGCATTTTTCAGGGGGTTGTGAGGAGTTACCATAAACCACACCTCGTCAACATATGTAAACTCCTTAATGTAGTTTGCCAATATGAGATGTCCAACATGTATTGGATTGAAAGAACCCGAGAAGATACCAACTTGCTTACGACTCATTTCTTGAACAACGATATTAGCCACAAAAGAACAATCGCACCAATCAGAGACACAATCAAACTGCCAAAGATGTTTTGACTAATGGAAATTCCTGCAAGAGAGAATAACCATCCTCCAAGCAATGCTCCCAAAATACCTACAATTATATTTGTAAGCAGACCAAAACCATGACCTCTGGTTATTTTACCAGCTAGCCATCCTGCCAATGCACCAATAATAATAAATAATATCCAACTCATAATTTTTATTTTTTGACGTATTGATAATATATTTTTTCCTTTATAAGTATTTAAACATTAACTAACATCTTTTTGTTTTGTAAAATATTAATTTTTAGCTCATCCGGCTTTTATAATCTTCGTATCCAAATTCTCTATACAATACAAATTCATTATCCATTGTCCAAAGCCCGATTGAAGGGTGCGAAACACCATTAAACATAGTGGTCTTCACAGTGGTATAATGAATCATATCTTCAAACACAACTTTGTCACCCACTTTCAATGGTTTGTCAAACGACCACTCACCCATAAAATCACCACTCAAACAACTATTTCCACCCATCTTATACGTTGGTTTGCCCTCAATCGGATCAAAATGTGCTCCTCTGATTGCAGGTTTGTATGGCATCTCCAATGTGTCGGGCATATGACAAGCAAATGACACATTGAGCATAGCCGTTAACTGTCCATCATTTTCTACAATATCAGCCACTTCTGAAACCAAAACACCCGTTTGCCATGCAAAAGCACTACCTGGCTCCAACGTTATTTCAAGATTTGGATATTTAGCTTTAAAAGATTTAAGTAGTTCAATCAGGTGTTCCACGTCATAATCCTTATGAGTAATTAAATGTCCACCTCCAAGATTAAGCCATTCAATCTGTAATAAGAATTTACCAAACTTCTGCTCAACTGCTTCTAGGGTTTTCTCTAAATCATATGAATTATTTTCGCACAAATTATGGAGATGAAGTCCAGTTACTCCTTTTGGAAGTTCTTTACCCATATTATTTGCAGTTACACCTAGTCTTGATCCTGGCATACTTGGATTATACATATCAGTTTCTACAACCGAAAATTCAGGATTTATTCTAATTCCACACTTAATATCTCTACCAGATTCAACTATCATAGGATAGAAACGATGAAACTGTGAAAGAGAATTAAAAGTAATGTGGCTACTATACTCCATGAATTTAGGAAAATCATAATCAGTATATGAAGGAGCATAGGTATGAGCCTTACTGCCCAGCTCTTCATATGCAAGTTGTGCCTCTGCAACAGAGCTAGCGGTGGAGTATTCAACATATTCGCGAACAATAGGAAATGCTTTCCATAGTGCAAAAGCTTTGAAAGCAAGTATTATATCTACTCCTGCCCTCTGTTTTACTGATTTAATCAATTGTAGATTATTGCGAAACAATCTTTCTTCCATCACATAACATGGGGAAGGTACTTTATTAAAATCTATCATTTTAAAATCTTCTCATTTTTTGATTATATACAAAAATACATCTCTTTAATTGATAAACAATAATCAGGTTAGTAAAAAATATATGGTCGCAATAAATCCTACTGATTGTTATTGAGATCAGCAATACAAAAATGACCATCTTGAAATAACGAAACCTATATATGGTGATTAAATCTTATGCAATATTTATACTGTATTGATGTTAGACGATACAAATCCACATGTTGATTTGTATCGTTCGTGGCAAATACAATAGAAATCTACATGTGGATTTGCATTGTTCGTAGTAAATATAATAGGAATCTACATGTAGTTTTCGATCGTTCGTGACACGAACATAAAGAATATAGTTCCTAGTTTATTCATCAAGCTTGGCATATGCTTCAAAATTTATATTGACAACACTATCTCAATCTTTTTATCAAACAAGATAGAATTCAATAAGCATTGATTAAAATTATTTGTAGATTTGTAGTTTGCAATTACTTTAGAAAAAATCAGTTATGAATACGAGATTAATATACCACGTTATTATAATTTTTGGTCTTACAATACTAGCCACAAGTTGTGCAGGTATAAGATATATGACTATAGAAACAAGAGAACCCGCTCGAGTGACTTTGCCATCACAAATAAAATCTGTTCTGATTGTCAACAATGTTCCGCAACAACCGGATGAAATTGGACACAACATAAAAAAGCTTGGAAAAAACAATTACGATAAAATCTCAGCATCATCTGATAGTATAGCTATATTTTATACCGAGGCTTTAGCACAATTTTTAGATGAAGAGCAATATTTTGACGAAACCCAATATAGCAACAAACAACTAAGAAGAGATAATAATATTTGGCTTGAACAACCTTTACAGCCCGAAACCATGATAGAGATGAGGAAAGAAAGTGGTGCTGATGCAATTATTTCTCTTGATAAATTAATACTACAAACCTACCGTACAGATCACTTTTATCAGGAGGGATATATTTATGGTGATCTTAATGGAAGGATTCAGTCAACAATACGCATCTATCTTCCAACATTGGAAGGAGAAATTCCATCAATACAATACAACGACAGTCTTAAATGGGAAGGCTATGATATAAAAGATGGCAGAGCTTATGCTGATTTTATCTTACCGACTGCTGAAGAGGCAATGAAGGAGCTAGCAATATATGCAGCTGAAAAAATGACCAAAGTATTTGTACCACATTGGGAATTTCAGGACAGATGGTTATATACTTCCTTTAAATCAAAAATGAGAGAAGCTGATTTGTACACAAAAAGTAATCAGTGGGCTGATGCAATAATAATCTGGAAGCTTATTTTTGAAAAAGAAAAGGACAAAGTTAATAAAGCAAAGATTGCTCACAACATTGCTGTGGGATACGAGATGCTTGATGAAATGAACAATTCACTACAATGGGCTGACGTAGCATATGAGCTTATGTCCGCTTCTACATTGCCAACATCATTAGACTTAAGGCGAACACTGATATACAAAAACGAGATATCAAGAAGAACAGACTCCTCAAACAAGCTTAATATGCAATTAGGACAATAATAACAGCTCCATAATTATATCACAATATCGCCTGAAAAGCTTGTAATACTCCACAAAGTGAGAGTGTTATTTAGTTTGTCAATTTAGGCATTTTGGTTATCTTTGCCAACTAAATCAAAAAAATAGCAACTCATTACAATAATTATGTTTGAAAATTTAAGTGATAGACTCGAAAGGTCGTTTAAGATACTAAAAGGTGAAGGTAGAATCACCGAGATAAACGTAGCCGAAACTCTAAAAGATGTAAGACGTGCGTTATTGGACGCTGACGTTAACTATAAAACAGCAAAAGAATTTACGGAGAATGTAAAGCAAAAAGCTATTGGACAGGATGTACTTACTGCCGTTAAGCCTCACGAGCTTATGGTAAAAATTGTGCATGACGAGCTTGCTACATTAATGGGTGGAACTGCTGAAGATATAAATATCTCAAACAAACCCGCAATTATCCTTATGTCGGGATTGCAGGGATCTGGAAAAACGACATTCTCAGGCAAACTAGCCAATATGCTAAAAACCAAGAAAGGTAGGCATCCTCTTTTAGTGGCAGGTGACGTATATCGTCCTGCAGCTATAGAGCAACTAAAAATCCTTGGTGAGCAAATCAATGTTCCTGTATATTTTGAGGAAGATAACAAAAACCCTGTTGAAATTGCAAAGAATGCAATAAAACAAGCTAAACAAACAGGCAAAGACCTAATCATTATTGACACTGCCGGACGATTGGCAGTTGACGAGGTTTTGATGGAAGAGATTACTGCAATTAAAAAAGCAGTAAATCCTGATGAAATTCTGTTTGTAGTAGATGCTATGACAGGACAGGATGCCGTGAATACTGCAAAAGAATTTAACGACCGTCTTAACTTTAATGGTGTTGTTCTTACAAAACTTGATGGTGATACACGTGGTGGAGCTGCATTATCAATTCGCTCGGTTGTAGACAAGCCTATTAAGTTTGTAGGTACTGGCGAAAAACTAGATGCACTAGATGTATTCCACCCCGAACGTATGGCTGACCGTATCTTGGGGATGGGAGATATTGTTTCTTTGGTGGAAAGAGCTCAAGAGCAATACGATGAAGAAGAAGCACGTCGTTTGCAGAAAAAGATTGCCAAAAACCAATTTGACTTCAACGATTTTATCAGCCAAATTCAGCAAGTGAAAAAGATGGGTAATCTTAAGGAACTTGCATCAATGATTCCGGGTATTGGAAAACAAATAAAAGATTTGGACATTGATGACGATGCATTTAAGAGTATTGAAGCCATCATTTACTCAATGACTCCTGCTGAACGAGAAAGACCCGAAATACTTAATGGAAGCAGAAGAGCTCGCATTGCAAAAGGTAGCGGCACTGAGGTACAGGAGGTGAATAAATTGATAAAGCAATTTGATGAGACTCGCAAAATGATGCACATGATGACTACTGGTGGAGGTAAACGTGCAATGATGAATGCAGCCAAAGGAGGAGGAAAAAGAAACAAGAGAAGATAGAGATTTCATTATTTGTGGTTACAAATTATAAGACCGATAACTGCAAAACAAACATGTTATAAATATGAGGTTAATTGACGGAAAGGCCATTTCGGCACAAATAAAAAATGAAATCGCACAAGAAGTTTCCAGCATTAAAGCTGAAGGAGGTAAAACCCCTCATCTAGCAGCAGTATTAGTTGGAAATGATGGTGGTAGCGAAACATATGTAGCCAATAAGGTGAGAACATGCGAAGAAGTTGGTTTTAAGTCAACTCTCATCCGCTATGATAATAATGTAACTGAAGAAGAACTGTTAGCATGTGTTGACAGATTGAATAAAGATGAAGACGTTGACGGATTTATCGTTCAACTACCATTACCTAAGCATATTTCAGAAGACAAAATCATTGAGGCTATTGATTATCGCAAGGATGTTGATGGATTTCACCCTGTGAATGTGGGACGCATGTCACTTGGAATGCCTTGTTTCTTATCTGCAACTCCTGCGGGCATTGTAGAATTATTAAGGAGATATGAAATTGAAACTAACGGAAAGAATTGTGTAGTATTAGGTAGAAGCAATATTGTAGGCAAGCCTGTAGCTAATCTTCTTATGCAAAAAGGTTATCCTGGTGATTGCACAGTAACAGTATGCCACAGTAGAACTCCTAATATTAAGGAAATATGCTTGAAAGCAGATATCATAATAGCTGCGCTTGGCGTTCCCGAGTTTCTAAAAGGAGATATGGTAAAAGAGGGCGCAGTAGTGATAGACGTAGGCACTACAAGAGTACCTAATGCTGAGAGAAAATCAGGATTCAAACTTACTGGTGATGTTGCTTTTGACGAAGTTGCCCCAAAATGTAGCTATATAACTCCCGTACCAGGTGGAGTTGGACCTATGACAATAGTATCATTAATGAAGAATACACTGTTAGCAGGTAAGAAAGAGATTTACAAATAATAATAGTGTGCTACTATAAAATATAGAATCCTGTCAAATAAGTTTGACGGGATTTTTTATGCCAGATAATGTATCAGGTAAATCCAAATTCTCCATGTTTATACAAAATACATTCTCTAGAACATTTATGATTTCGGCATTGGATTGAAGCATTACTTTTTCTTTTCTTCCATCCATATAATAAGTGGTAAATGTTGTTATCTAAACTATAGTTGCGGTCTTCACTCTTTAGCGACACCATTAGTTTATGTCTGAAATGTGACGTTGGATAAGTGGAAGTGTACCGATTTTCTACTTCAAAATCATCTTTATATTGAGTTTGTAAATCTATCTAATTGTTCGATTGTCATCACTGCAAATATCTTTTCTAAATATGCTAATACGATTAAATCTGTTTGTGTTCATTCAACCAGTTTAAAATATCTTCAAATACCTGGTGTTTTATATCTTCATTCAATATTTCGTGACGCATTCCCTCATATATATTAAGTGTAACATCCACAAATCCATCCTTTTTAAGATTGCTTACAGTTCTCTTCACTCCTTTTCCGAAATCACCAATGGGATCATCTCCCCCACTGATAAATAATAATGGCAAGGTTTTGTGGAGTGGCTGTGACCAGTATCTTTTTGTAGCATTAATATTCAAACTTAGTAAGGTATAAAATCCATTGTTGGAGAATGGCACTCCGTTGAGTTCATCATTCGAAAAAGCCTCTCTATTGGATTTGCTAACACTTAACCAACTAGTATTAGAGGCATCGGGTTCATTCTTGAACTTCATATTATTCATATTTTCAAATGCAGAATTAACCAACTTACTCTTTTTCCTTGGTGCAAATTTGTTTAACAAGCTAAGCAATCCCTTCGCAAAGCCTGCAACAGCATTTTTCCCTCCAGTGCCAACAATTATTGCTCCATCAAGCATATCATCTATCTGCTGAAGCAGCAATCTTAGGATAAAAGAACCCATTGAATGCCCCATTGCATAGTGAGAAATAGAAGGATACCTGTTTTCAAGATATCTCATCATAAACTCAGCATCATAAACCAACTGTTGTGCCGGACTATCAAGCTGAAAGAATCCAAGATTTTTCGGATTATCAACAGATCTACCATGGCCAATGTGATCATAACATAAAACCACATATCCGTGGTTGCACATATATCTTGCAATATCTGCATAACGGCCACTATGCTCCTGCATACCATGCAAAATTAATATTGTGCCCTTAATAATCTTACCAGACTGAGGTTCAAATAATCTGTAAAACAATTGACTCTTGCCCTCAGTGATAACTATGTTGGGCAAGAACCCTGTGCTCTCTCTAATCATAGTGTTAAATTAATTGCATTATTTAGATACATTTACTACCTTGCAAAGGTAAACAATAAAGGTTATGTTCACAATCAGGTTAATCAACAATCAAAAACAATGTTAGTATGTCAAATATAGATTTGGTTATAGAAGAAAGAGCAGCCGACATAGGCAATTTCATGGTGGGACGACTACTTCCTTTCATACAAAAGCGTTCCATTGGTCATTTTGTATTTATAGATCACATGGGACCAAAAGAACTCTCAATTACCGAAAATATGGATGTGGCTCCTCATCCACACATAGGATTGTCAACTCTCACATATCTTTTTGATGGAGCAATCATGCATCGCGACTCTATAGGATCTAAAGTGGAAATAAATCCCGGAGCAGTAAATTGGATGACAGCTGGCAAAGGAATAGTACATTCGGAAAGGACTCCCGAAAGATTGCGAAACACTTCAAAACATCTTCACGGCATGCAAATATGGGTTGCCTTGCCTAAAGAACTTGAAGAAATGGAGCCAACATTTACCCATGTCGATGCTGAAGATATTCCATCATGGCAACAAGATAGCATGAGCTTCAAGTTAATTGCAGGCGAGGCCTTTGGAAGAAAATCGCCAGTGCCAGTTTACTCACCTCTATATATGATAGAAATTAAATCGGACAAAGGAGGAACTGTTAACATTGGAGATCATCTTTTTGGGGAAAGCGGGATGTATATTCTGGAGGGTGCTATAAAATCGGAAAACAATAGATACGAGCCAAAGCAAATATTAATAGCTAAGGACAGTAAGTTGTGTACATTTGAAATGGAGCCTAACACTACTGTTTACATATTTGGGGGCGAACCCCTTCCCGAAAAGAGATACCTATATTGGAACTTTGTATCTTCGAGCCGTGAAAGGATTGAGAAAGCCAAACAAGATTGGCTGGATCAGAGCATGGATAAAATTGAGGGCGAAACAGACTTTGTGCCATTGCCACCACAAAACAACAGAATAAGACTAAAGGAATAAAACTTCTTTATACTAAATAAAATAAATTAGGGTGAACATCTGCATGTATCACCCTAATTTTTATATATCATATTGATGAAAAGCTATCTACTATAATACTCTAACTTTGATAACACCATCTATATCTCTGATCCGCTTTACATTTTCGTCGGTAATCTCAGCTTCAAGATCAAGCATTGTGTAAGCATATTCGCCACGACTGCGATTTATCATGTTGGCAATATTTGTTTCTTGCTCTGACAAAACAGCCGAAATTTGTCCCAACATCTTTGGAATATTTCTGTGAGCAATTGTCAGCCTGTGCTTAACCATTCTTATACCCAAATCACAAGAAGGAAAGTTAACCGAGTTTTTGATATTGCCATTCTCAAGAAAGTCTTTAGTTTGCAATACAGCCATTATGGCACAATTGTCTTCACTTTCGGGGGTGGAAGCTCCCAAATGAGGAATTGGAATAACACCCGGCACATTTATAATCTTTGAACTTGGGAAATCTGTAACATAAGCACTAACCTGACCGTTACCTAATGCCTCTATCATATCATCTTCACTGACCAAGCCACCTCTTGAAAGATTTAGCACTCTCATTCCGGGTTTCATTTTACTGAAAGCTTCTTTGTTAAGCAAATCTTTAGTCTGATCAGTAAGAGGAACGTGAAGAGTGATATAATCACAATTAGCAAATAACTTTTCAAGATTATTAGCCTTTTTCACCGCACGAGATACTCCCCATGCATGTTCAACGGAGATATAAGGGTCGTAGCCATATACTTTCATATCCATGTTGACAGCCGCATTAGCAACCATAACACCAATCGCACCCAGACCAATAACCCCAAGACGCTTGCCTCTAATCTCTGGCCCCACGAATTGCGACTTACCCTTCTCTACATCCTTTGTTATTTCTTCGCCTTCCAAACTGCGAACCCAGTTAACACCATCAACAATCTTACGCGACGACAACAATAAACCAGCCACAGCAAGTTCTTTCACCGCATTGGCATTGGCTCCGGGGGTATTAAAAACCACAATACCCGCCTCAGTGCATTTGTCAACAGGAATATTGTTGTATCCTGCTCCCGCTCTTGCAATACTTTGTAATGAGGCAGGAAATTCCGTATCGTGCAATGAAGCACTACGCAACACAATCGCATCCGAATTATCTATTTGATCGCTAATCTCATAATTGTCTCCAAAACGCTCTAATCCACTTTCCGAGATACCATTAAGTGTCTTAATTTTAAACTTGTTCATTTCAGAATGATTTTATTAGAATATTATGTACTATAAATAAATATAACACTTATTTTGATATGTATTTTTTTGAAGACACAAAGATAGCAAAAGCCTTAATATAATCACAATTTGTTATCAAAAAAAGCCTATAAAGCACAAATCAATGCTCAAGCATGTCAAATACAATATATTTTAATACTATTAGCTTTCTAGCAAATCACAAAAGTATCTCTAGCCATATAAATACATTTTTTGTTTTTAACAATTAGCATCAATTTACACCAAACTAAAAATTTTTTTCAGCATATCTAAATTGTAAATCACCTAACAAAAAATTTTGTTTGACATATACAGATTCATTTTACCCTAAAAAAAAAATTATAGCATCGTTTCAGGTATTGCCCAGCATAATATTAAATTATTTTTAACCAAAACCACACGCTTTAATATTAATATAATATAATTTATCATTATATCCCATACAGGAGATGCTTAATAATAGCATTTCATCACCCCTCGAAGGTGCTTTACAAGCTAATAAAAAAATTTGTTTGACGCTCCCAAAAGCATATACGCCTAAAAAAATTTTTTGTTTGACTTATTTGCGGTCTATTTGTTAATTATATTAACTATAATGCCTTATATTTTGAGCTAACAACCTTTAAAATAAAGATTTTTGCCCTATATGAACTAAAATAGGTTCAATATATTTTTATTTTATGCCATCAGAAGCCATGTTTCCCCTAAAAAAAAATTTTTTTTAGCCCTCCGGAAAATATTTAAATTAACACGAATAAATATAACATTCTAATAATAAGCTAGTAAGAAAATAAACATATTTTTTACAGCAATTTTTTAACTATTATTAATGTCATCAAAAAGCTCAACTGCAAATATACCTTAAATACAAACACTTTTAGACTTTTAGTTTTAACATTTAAAATCTACTTCATCAATAAAAATAGCATTTCAACCTTTCAATACCAGCATTTCGCATTTTTTACAGTCAAACTCTAGCTTGAACCTCTCATTTTTGTGCTGAAGAAATAGTGGTTCGGTAAAATGTGTTTCATGTCCCTCTCTCGGACACCATCCCATGGTATGCTTGATGCAATATTTACAATACATAAGCGGAACATCAGCCTCAGCCTTTGCTTCAAAGCCCGGCAAAACCTCATCAACACCAAACTGCTTGTAGAATGCTTCCGCCTTTTCATTTATCACATTACCCAGATACGTCAGTTTTTTGACAGGAAAACTAGCATCAGCCAATTGCTCTTTGCGAGTGGGTCGCTTATATTCTTTTTCCCTTTTTGCATCTAGCACCTCAATAGAGATTCGACGCCATTCATTTAATTTGCCTGCTGGAATAAACCAATGATTTTCAGTAGAAATATTAATATCTTTTACTTCGTATATCGTATTTCCTAATTTGGACAGCTGAGAAACAATGTTCTTGTTGGCTATTTCAATATTCTTTGCAGGCTGTTTCTCTGATTCAAACTCGGTTATAACTGAAATACCTTCTTCATCAGCAATCTGTATAATAAAACCTGTGCTGCTCTCTGAAAAGTCAATATCAAGCCCTATCTTTCGCTCTGATGTTTTGCCTGATAATATCTTATCAAACTCATGGTCCTGATTACGGTATATAACTGCATTTACGAATGAGTCAACTGTTTCTGCGGGGAAGACTCTAACACGAACATTATTCAATCTCTCGGCTCTGTTGACCCTAAATCCCGTCAGAACCCCATCACTGTTCACAAAGCATAATCCATCTCCATTATTAATATCTATCTCTGTTGCAATATCCATGTGGTTGCGGGCAACTGTCACCAAACGTCCCAACTTCTCACCCAAAGATTTTGGGGTGTCAAGCTGAGATAAACCAAAATCTTCATTCCTATCTTCAGACTTAACATTCCACTTTCGTCCACCAATAAAATAATCAGTAGCATTGCGTCTGAAAGATTTTTCAGGATTGGGATTAAAAAATATTCTTGTAGTTCCCATTGATGCTCGCCTCACATCAGGCCTATGCTCTAATATTGAATCCAGTTTTTGACGATACATTGCGGTGATGTTCTTCACATATTCTATATTCTTCAATCTACCCTCAATTTTCAGCGTTGACACTCCTGCATCTATCAGCTCTTCCAGGTGCTCAGACATATCCAAATCTTTAAGCGAGAGCATGTGTTTATTCCTTGCCAGTTCCACACCATTTGAATCTGTCAGAGTATATGGTAATCGACAATATTGAGAACATTCTCCACGATTGGCACTTCTGCCCGTCATAGCCTGACTTATGTAACATTGCCCACTATAACTCACACAAAGAGCACCATGAACAAACACCTCAAGCTCAACATCAGTATTTTGCTTTATTCTTTTTATCTGATTCAGCGTAAGTTCGCGTGCCAAAACCACTCTTGAAAAACCAACATCCTGCAAGAACTTTACCTTCTCCACCGTTCTGTTGTCAGCCTGAGTGCTGGCATGCAAGGCAATAGGAGGAATATCCAGCTGCAACACACCCATATCTTGAACTATTAGAGCATCTGCACCCGCTTCATATATCTGCTTTATAAGCTTTTCGGCAATTGGCAACTGACTATCCGTAAGAATAGTATTGAGAGCAACTAAAACTTTGCTTCGATACTGATGAGCATATCTGGCAAGATCTTCTATATCCTGTATGCTATTACCTGCAGCTGCACGGGCACTAAACATTGGTGCTCCTATATATACAGCATCAGCCCCATGATTGATTGCAGCAATTCCTGTTTCCAGATTTTTGGCAGGCGACAATAGTTCTATCTTTTGCATATGCAAGTTGTGATTCATATTTATAAAACAATTTGCAAAGGTATCTATATTATTTAAATGATAAAGAAGCCTATTTGGAGGAGTTTCAAAAAAGATTTTGTTATTTTGCATATCATAATTCAATGGATAAGAAAAGCTATAAATTAACAAGATGGTATTTAACGATAAAGAGCTGGGGATGATTGTGGCAAGATATAACGCCCAGTCTAAAAGAATTATTGCAAGATATAATAAAGATCACATCGTAATAACACTTCCCGTAGGATTCAATAAAAAAAATATTCCCGACATTATAGAGGAGATGCGTCCACAATTGAGTAGCTATATAACAAAAAAGAAAGAAAGAGAAATATCAATTGCAGATGGAATGATTATTCAAACTGCATCAAAACCTATTCATATTAATATATCAGACGACATAAAGTCTCTAGGAGTCTCAAATAATAATGTAAATGCAATAATAAATATCCCATCATCTCTTGATGTTGATGAAGAAAACAACCTACAACAAATATTATATGTGATAAATAACATCATATATCAGGATGCTCAAAAAGTTCTTATCCCAAAAACCATACAGTACGCTAGCAAACACAATCTCGAAATTAGCAATGTCAGGATAAACACTAGCAGAACACGCTGGGGCAGCTGTTCGAACAAAAAGAGTATAAACCTGTCGTACTATCTTATGCTATTACCCAAAAAGCTTATTGATTATGTAATTCTTCACGAACTAGCACATACTATAGAGATGAATCACAGCCCAGCATTTTGGAAATTGCTTGATAAGCTGTGTGGCGAAGACTCAAAGGCCATAAGCAAAATAGCGAGAGTATATACATCAGAAGATCTAGAGCTAATCAGAAGATACTAATCACCACATTTAATAAATTCATCTGAAACTACAAATCCTTCAAAAGAATATCTTTGGTATTTTCATAAGCACGCATACGAGTTTCGAGAAGTGCATTCCAATGAGGAGCAAAATCATTTTTGGTATCAACATGAAAATCTTCAGTGCCATCATTATCAATTAGCTCCATAAGGCTTGCAACTGACATTTGATTAATATCATAAGCTGGCTGAAAAGCAAACACCCTATCATCATCAGGAGTGGGAGTTGGCAAAACCATTTCAAGCTTTATAAGTTGATCTATGATATCATTAGTAAGCTTTATAGGAATCTTACACTTCAACGATAAATTAGCAGCAGTGAGTGGAGACTTACTCTCGGCAAATCTTCTTACAATAACCGAAGAAATCATAATTGTGAAGAAATCTCTATAACGCCTTGTGATGTTATTGGTTTCTCTGTCAAACGAAAATTGCTGAACATTCTGTGTCGCAAATGAAATCTCAGCACCTATCAGCACTATGAACCATGAGACTTGTGTCCATAAAAGTAACAAAGGAAGTGCCGCAAATGCTCCATAAATGGCATTGTATTTAGAAATCCATAATTGTCCCTCAAGATATATAATTTGAAATAACTGCAAAGCAATCCCTCCTACTATACCTCCAGCCAGAGCACTTAAAAATTTCACTTTTAAGTTAGGCATAAACTTATACAACAACGTCATCGACACAATCATTACTACAAATGGTAGAGTATTAATTATCTGCCCCATCAAGGGCGTTATTATATTTGTAAGTATGTCAATAGAATCTGCTGACGCCTGCAATATTGCCGTTAAGCTGTAATTGACAACAACAAAAATGGGTAACAACAACATTAGGGCAAAATAATCTATTACTCTGCGCTGAATTGGTCGTCCCTTTTTTATACCCCATATTCTATTGAAACTATTTTCAATATCAGAAAACAGCAACACAATTGTATATAGTAAAAGAATAACACCAATCCCAGCAAAAACTCCTCCTTTGGCATGTTCTAGCGAATTATTAACAAAAGCAACAAGTGTTTCTATAGTAAAACTAGTATTATCAGAAGTCATGATATCAGGCATCATCGATTTTGAGCTTGGCAATGATTGAGAAATTATTGAAGTACTACTGTTGACCATTATTGAGTCACCATTATATGTCAAGCTATCTGTAACTATTTCGCCATTCAAGCTTGGCTCTATTGATATAGGAGCTGACATCTCAAAATCTTTGCCACTGAAAAAATCAAAAATCTGACTTTCTACTATCTTCTCGAAACCAAATCCTCTTGCAATAGCAAAAATAACGGCCAACATAGGCACAACTGATAAAATGGTGCGATATGTGAGCGAACGAGAGCTTGCACTAAGGTCTTGCTCTTGCACCCCACGAACTGTGAGCATAATAATTTTAAGAATGTTGTGGAATATGTTTTTCTTGCCCGAAAAGTTTTCTGGATTTAACCGCCATATATCATAGGTGAGAAAGTTAATCCATTCTTTTACTTTGATATTAATTCTCTTTATTAATCCTGGATTATCCCTTTCTTCATCACCATTACGCTTCGACTTGTTAATTTTTAGTGCCATAATCAACAGATTTAAAATAAGTAGCAGGCCTGTAAGCCGGGTTCTGTCTCCTCTATGTTTCAAGAGGATGCTTGTCATTTATCTACGAATGATGTCACCATCAACCTCTAGCAGCCTACCCCTCGGCATCGGGCGAGTAACCCTACATATAGCCGATATACATGGCCTTACAACCCATAAGACGTACGGCATCACATGTTGCCATGCAACCCGGTGAGCTCTTACCTCACCTTTTCACCCTTACCCGGCTTCCTATTCAAAGATACCGGGCGGTTATTCTCTGTTACGCTACTCTGCTCTCACAAACAGCTTCCCGTTAGGAAATATGGTACTCTACGTTGCCCGGACTTTCCTCCCTTCGCATAATGCGAACAGCGACAAACCGACCTGCTACAGATACAAAAGTAGCACAAAATTGTGACTTGCTGCAAGACAATGTGTGATTTTTAAGAAATGAATACTTACAGAAGTGATATTATTTTGAAATAAATATCTGTAATAAGATATGTTACACTGAGTATTGAGAGAACTTGTGCATAAAAGATTCATAGTAAGTCTTTGATACCGGTATGTCAGGAGTTCGCTCCGCATCTAGTTCTACCACAATACCTCCTTTGATCTTCTTTAATATTTTCACTTTGTCCATATTAATTATGTAAGATCTGTGACAACGAATCAGAGGCGTAGATGAAGTGTATTGTTCCTCTATCCATTTTAGAGAATTACGTAGCAAGAAGTGAGATATATTCGATTTATTTAGGTAGCAAATATTTGCATAGTTATCAGCTGATTTAATAAAAAGAAGATTTTCTAGCATGACTGATAATTTCAAATCACCTTTCTCATCAGGAAAGGCTATTAGTCCTTTAGTCTTAGATTCATTACTTCTCGTCTTTTCAATATCTTCGAGCATTGCACTTTTATCTTTCCAAGAGAAATAGAGCCACGAAATTGCATATGGAAGCAACAATATTAATGCTGTGTTAGTGATGCTTTGATTAAATATCTCGCTTATCTCTCTCTCAAAGCCATCTTTAGGTATTAGTCTGGCAAACAAAGTATAAAACAACGACATCGCCAATATTTCACACAAAATAAATACGCCATATTGCCAATAAAGAATAGCATTCTTTTTAGAAAATGCATTCATAATGACTCTGCTGATAACTACTACCAACATACCCGTTAGAATAATAAGACTTGAGAATGCAAA
Organism: uncultured Proteiniphilum sp.; assembly: GCA_964345875.1. Classification (GTDB taxonomy): domain Bacteria; phylum Bacteroidota; class Bacteroidia; order Bacteroidales; family Dysgonomonadaceae; genus Petrimonas. The sequence continues at coordinate 2,052 of CAYFTB010000033.1, read as the reverse complement.
GTATTTTATATCCGACACCTCCGGATACCAATCACGAGATCCAAAAGGCTCAAATATATTTATAAACAGAAGTGCAAAAATAGCAGTAAAAATAATCATTTTTATACTATTTCGTTTTTCGTAAAGATATGCAGGTATTTCCCTATTCATTGCATTAATAATTTAGCTTTTGACAAATACAAAGTTAGATTATTATTAATGATGAGCAAAAGAATAGACATAAGTACAATGTCTTTTTCGTCCCTATATATGATTTTTCGTCCCATATAGAAGATATCGTCCCATCAAGATGCTGCTTTTCCCTTTCATTTGCAGACGATTATAAAATCATATTCATTTGCATAAAACAATTAGGATATGAAGTACAACGAACGATACCAACAGCTGAACAATTGCTTCAACATGGGCAATGATTGTAGAGTCAACAAAAGTGGAACTGATATTAAATTCTTTAGTTTTAACAGTTATCTTAGCAACGACAGTGAAAATGATAGCTTTCAGATTAAAGACAAATCTATTTATGAAAACTTTTCATTTAAATATCCTGTTTTTATACCAGACAGTAGTGAAAAGTTTGACAAAGCTATTCTGCTTCTTCATGGCCTAAATGAAAGAGCATGGAATAAATATCTGACCTGGGCTGAATACTTATGCCAAAACAAACAAGTACCGGTAATCATGTTCCCAATAGCATATCATATTAATCGTGCTCCAATCTCGTGGTCTAATCCGCGAAAATTGGTTGATACACTTTCTTTCCGAAAAGAGAAGTATGAGGGCGACCGCTCGATAAGTTATGCAAATATTGCACTTAGCGACAGATTGAGCGAACATCCTAGTAGATTTTACTTATCAGGAAGACAAACACTTCTTGACCTGACACTATTGTTCGAAGAAATAAAAAATGGAAACAACTCTTTATTTAAGGAAGGAACAAATATCAATATTTTTGCCTATTCAATCGGTGCTTTTCTTGCTCAGATAGCACTCACTGCTAATCATAAAGAATTATTTTCTGATTCACGATTGTTTATGTTTTGTGGCGGAAGTATATTCAGTACAATGTTTGGTGTCTCGCGAAGTATTCTTGACACAGCTTCATTTAATCAACTACAAAACTATTATATCAATATATTTGGAAACGAACCCGATTCAATATGGAAACGCGACAATATATTTGAAGCATTCAGAAGAATGATAACACCTGACAAATTTAAAGATGAAAGAGAAAGAGCATTTACACAGATAAAGAATAAAATAAAAGGTATTGCACTATCACGCGATATAGTCATTCCATATCTTGGAGTTCAACAAGCCTTAGGACACGACAACGCAACTGAAACTATTCAACTAAAAGATTTTTCGTATAATTATACACACGAGAATCCGTTCCCCTATAATGAAAAAGACACGACATCTTTAAATAATTCGTTCGAAGAAGTATTCTCTTCTGCTATTTCATTCTTATAGAAATATTGATACGTCAATTTCATATGATAGTTCCACAATAAAATATCTATATTTTAGATGCTTTATTGTGGAATTTATTTATATATTGACATATTCTATAAAAGTTACAATACTTTAAACATACCAGCAATCAAACTAATAAAATGATAGTTGAAATGATTCAAAATTATTAAAAAGACACCATTTTGCATTATTTCCTTTGTATAAGTGTTATTAATACAACTTTTATCTTTACATTTGCATCTTGAAAATTTATTTGATAATTTATGTATCCTCATAAAATATAAGAAACTATAATAATTAAGTTTAAGTGTGTGCAATTAGTATTTTTATTGTTTTAGGCATATAAAATCTTTTATAAAAAGGCAGGTGATAGCTCATCAGGCAATCAGTATGTATCAAACCATTTATCATTATAACATTTTTAATATTTTTCGAATGAAAAGGAAATCATCTAATGTATTTTCCAGAGTTATTATGTCTGCAATAATGTGGGCAATTACTTTGGGAGTTTTCGCACAAAACATTACTAACCTGAGTTTCGTTTAAGCCTCCTGTAAAACTTTCAATAAAACAGATCAA
>CAYFTB010000032.1:0-19027 GCA_964345875.1 uncultured Proteiniphilum sp. | reverse complement strand
GGAACAAAATTCACAACCTCTTTTTAGTATTTAAAATTTATTTAGGACGCTATTGGTTTTTAATATATAACTTCTGAGGAATATTTTTATTAATGCATATAATATAAAAAACGCTGAAAGTAAATTTTCAGCGTTTTTTGTTTATATAGTTTTTAGTATGGTTTTCTGTTATAATCCGAAATACTCTTTAATAGATTTGATTTTAACATTGACCTCTTCTTCAGCTTTAGCTATTTCTTTCAAAGAAGATACTTTAGGACCTCTCACTTCAATATAGAATTTGATTTTAGGTTCTGTTCCCGATGGACGTATTGAAACCTTGGTCCCGTCTTCTGTGAAGTATTGAAGCACGTTGGATGTAGTAGGCATCTCTAGGGTTATCACTTCATTTTTTGAGTAATCATTACTTTCCAATCTTGCATAATCTTTGCATAAAACTATAGGTGAGCCAGCCAATTCCTTAATAGGATTAGATCTGAAGTTCTTCATCATTGTCTCTATCTCATCTGCTCCCTCCTTACCAGTACGTACAAGTGAAATATTAACTTCTTTTGAATAGCCGTATTCCATATAAATGTCTTGAAGTACCTGATAGGTTGTTTTGCCATTATCTTTAGCCCAAGCTGCTATTTCTGCAAAAAGGGTACATGCAGAAACAGAGTCTTTATCTCTAACGAAATCGTCTGCAAGAAATCCAAAACTTTCTTCACCTCCACCAATGTATTTCTTTTTGCCTTCGTTGTTTCGAATTATTTGTGCAATCCACTTGAAACCAGTGTAGCAATCGTACATTTCAACACCGTTTTTATCTGCAATATCTTTGATAAGTTCTGTAGTAACTATTGTCTTCACAACAAACTCTTTGCCAGTTAATAGGTCTTTTGCCTTTCTTTGAGAAACAAGATAATGTGTAAGTACAAGCATAATCTGATTTCCATTAAGTAAAAAGAAGTTGTTGTCGTTATCTCTGATAGCTGCCCCGATTCTATCGGCATCAGGATCGGTAGCAAGAACAATATCAGCTTCCATCTCAATAGCCTTTTTTATCGCCAAATCTAATGCTGCGGGTTCCTCTGGATTTGGTGAAACTACAGTTGGAAAGTCGCCACTGATAATATTTTGTTCGGGAATACCAATTATGTTTGTAAATCCAATAGCCCTGAGTGCATCTGGTACCAATTTTATTCCCGTACCGTGAATTGGTGTGTAAACAATTTTAAGGTCATGCTGATTTGTAATTGCATCTGGAGATAAAACAAAGCTTTTAACTTTGTTAATAAAGGCTTTGTCCATGTCCTCATCAATTATTTCAATTAAGTCTTTTTCGCCCTCAAACTTAATGTCGTCAATTGAAGCAACTCTGTTAACTTCACCAATGATATTTTTGTCGTGAGGTCCCAACACTTGAGCTCCATCTTCCCAGTATGCCTTAAATCCGTTATATTCTTTAGGATTATGTGAGGCAGTTATCATTATTCCACTTTGGCAACCAAGTTTGCGTATAGCATAAGAAACTTCAGGGGTAGGTCGTAATTCCTCAAACAGATATACTTTTATGTTATTAGCGCTGAAAATATCAGCTGCTATCTCTGCAAATTTTCTACTATTATTTCTACAATCATGTCCAATAACTACTTTGATTTGGTCAAGATCTTCAAATTCTTTAAGTAGGTAGTTGGCCAATCCTTGAGTTGCAGCACCTACAGTATAGATATTCATCCTATTGCTTCCAGCTCCCATAATTCCACGGAGACCTCCGGTTCCGAACTCCAAGTCTTTGTAGAATGCGTCAATGAGTTGTCTTTTGTCTTCATTTTCAAGCATTGATCTAACTTCTTCTTTCGTTTCGTTGTCATAGTTTCCATCAAGCCATATTTGGGCTTTGTGAGTTACCTGATTCAATAATGTTTCGTTATCCATAATATAAATATATATGTTTGTTTAATTTGTTTTGTTGAGTTACATTCAAAAAAATAGAATGCAAAAATACATATTAATACTCACTTTTGGTTATTCAATTGGCAATACTTTATATTTGTCGCCAGTTTGTTCAATCACTTTTTTATAAAATTCATTGGGATATCCAGTTCTGATAGGTGATTCAGGTTGTCCATGCTCATTCCTCTTAAATTCTCCATTTTTTTCTGGTTTAACAACGCCGTCAATATATTTTACAAGTAGATAATTACTTAAACTTTTCCACTCTTTTACTCCTTTATTAACTAGTTCGTTTGTGTAATTCGTTAAATAATTAGTTGCGTTGATTGTTGATTTGTCATGCATTTCAATTGCTTTTTTTTCAACGTCTATTTGTGATTCTTCAAAGCCATCTTCAAGTCTTTTTTGTACTTTCTGTAGGTCTTTTATTTTATCGCTGTAGCGTGTATAAACCATATTCGAAACTAAGTTGTGTGTCCAGAAAGCGGATGTTTCAGAATATGTGAGCAAATCTCCATTACCTACTTCCATTTCATGTGGAACTTTTGTATGTCCACAATAGAAAGGATAATAAACAGTTTGTGCTGCGTCGTCAACTCCAAACCACAAAACTCCTCCAATTTTATTTGGAAGCCAAGACCTCATTTGTGCAACAAATGAAAAACCAGTCTGTTGTGTCGCGATTGGACGTTCATTGCAATATTCAACAGAATCTATTTCGTATGTTAGAGGTGACCATCTGTATGGTGAGTTGAATGGCCCTGCACCTAAATCAAATCTCCAGTCAAGCTCTGTGTCTTCATAATGATCTCTCATAAGATTTTGAACATCTCTAGCACTTAGTTTATGGTCTGCTTTAATGTACAGAGGCATTGGATCAGTTGTCTTGCCTTGAGCATAAGTGATATATTCTCCCATTTTGCTATTCACTCTATTAAAAAATGACCATACTCGTGCTTCACAGAAGCGTAGAGCTCCAAAATCTAAAGGAGCATATGCTTTGGCAAAGCTAAAGTCTTCGTCTTTTCCAGAATAATATCCCATATCTTTTGCAAAAGATATAACGTCTGATGAGTAAATACAATTTTCGGGGTCATTGAGAGGAAATTGTTGTATTCGTGCCTGGTTAGCATGTGCGGATACACAATCATCAGGGATTCTAATTGCAACCCATACTGCTCCTCGATTCTCTTCTCCCTTTCCAATCATCTCCATTATCCATATTTCATTAGGGTCGGCTATAGAGAATGACTCCCCAGAACTATAAAAACCATACTCCTCTACAAGGCTGGTCATAACTGAAATTGCCTCTCGTGCAGTTTTAGCTCTTTGCAGTGTAATATATATTAAACTTCCATAATCTAATATTCCAGAAGTGTTTTGAAGTTCAGGTCTACCTCCAAACGTGGTTTCTCCAATTGCCAACTGATGCTCATTCATATTGCCAATTACATTATAGGTATTCAGTGCTTGAGGTATTTCTCCTAGGTATTTTCCTGAGTCCCATTCATAAACCTCGAGCATGGTGCCAGGTTTGTATTGTTTTGCGGGCCAATGGTATAACTCTCCATAAAGATTGTATGAGTCCGCAGAGTATGATATTAATGTAGATCCATCTTTAGATGCCTTTTTTCCAATAAGAAAGTTGGTGCAGGGTATGCTCAGTTGTATTGATAATAAGAGTAAGATGAAAGTAAAAAATAATTTTCTCATTTTGTGAATGTTAAATTGTGTATTTGTTGAGGATAAAGATAGTTTAAAATTTGAAATCAGTCAATATGCTTAGAAAAATAATTTTGCAAGCTGCTTGATTGCCATTAAAAAATATCTTATTTTTGTGTTCTAAAAGTCAATAAATTAATGCAATTTATATACCTAAAAAATAGATTAAAAAACAGAATTCTGGGATTGGCTATATATCAGATTATAGTCTTGGTAGTTCTTGTGTCTATGTTATTCTTTTTTAGTGATAGCAGTTTGTTGAAAAGAATGAAGTATGAAAAAGAAATTAAAAACTTGAAAGTTCAGATAGAATATTATAGAGCCCAAATTGAATTAGATAAAGCAAAATTAATTGAGTTGCAATCAAGTATAGATAATCTAGAAAAATTTGCAAGAGAAACCTATCTAATGAAACGAGAAAATGAAGAGGTATTTATTATAGAATAGAATTATTCTTTTCAATTTAAAAGATACTAGTATTAATACAAGCTTTTTTATAAAAATGCGTGATTTAAAAGATATATTATATAAAGTTTCAGCGATTCTAATTTTAGCTTCTGCCGTTTTATTCTTGTCTCTTCCACAAATAGCATCTTGGATAATGATTGGGTCTGTTGTTTTATTTACTGGAATAACATTGTCTTCGCCATATCCAGGCAAAAGCATTAGAGGTAAGAGGCTCTTTAACATGCAAGTGTTATCGTGTGTTATGATGCTTGTAGCTTCATATTTAATGTATATTTCGAATAATATATGGGCTTTGGCGATGCTTGTCGCAACTATACTGTTGTTATATTCTTCAATTTTTATCTCAAAAGAATTAAAGAAAGAGGGTATAGATCAATAGACTAGCCTAACAAATGATGTGAATATGAAAAAGATACTTGTTGTAGATGATAATTTGACGATATGTTTGATGCTGAAATCATGGCTTACGAAGCATAATTATATTGTAGATAATGTCACTAGTGTCGCAAATGCAATTGAGATGTTAAAAATGGATTCTTATGATATGGTTCTAACCGATATAAGGATGCCCGATGATGATGGATTCTCTTTGTTGATGTGGGTTAAAAAATATGACAGTGATATTCAAGTTATCATGATGACTAGCTTTGCTGATGTTGAGTCGGCAGTAGAGTCTTTAAAAATGGGTGCTTCAGACTATATATCAAAGCCTATTGATACTGAGGTATTATTTCAAAAAATTGATGACGCATTCAGAAAAAAGGAACTAGACAAACAAGCAAAAGAAATGTATCAGTACTTTATAAAACCTGTTGGGATGGATGGGAGTCAGGAAATCCATGATACTATGATTGAAGTGTCAAGAAATAGGGCTCATCTTCTTATTATCGGTAATAATGGAACTGGGAAAAGTACTGCCGTAAAGTTCTTATACATTAAAGGTGCTAAAGATAAAGGACCTTTTGTGGAACTTGATTTAAATTATCCAAAGTCTGATATCATTAGACAAAATGTTGATGAAAAAGGAGTGTTTGAAGAATATTTAGACAAAGCTAAAGGTGGGCTTCTTCATATTAGGGGGCTTAAGAGGATCGATATTAAATTTCAATCTTCTTTAATTAGAGCACTCACTAGTCAAAATGTTGATAATGATTTTACCCAAATAATTATTTCTTCTACAGAATCAAAAAAATATCTTAAAGATAATCTTATGCCTAAATTGTCAGAGCTGTTGTTTCAATCTTATATTGAGCTGTCAACTCTTGCTGGTAAAAAAAAGGCTATTGTTTCCTATTCTGAGTTTTTCTTGAAAATGGCAAATAAAGAATTGAATAAAGATATTTCAAAAATTGATTCTGAAGTATATGAAACTTTATTTGAAAGAAAATGGGAGGAAAATATTCAGGAGTTAAAGAATTTAATTTTTAAAATGGTGCTTTATTCAGAAAGTCAAGTTATATCGAAAGAGTCAGTAAAAAGTATATTGAATGATGATTGCTTAGGTCTCAATACTGATTACAGAGTAGGTAGTGGTACTTTAGAAAGTTTTAAAAAAGAAAATTTTGAGAAAAAGAAAATCTCAGAAGCTCTTAATATTGCAAAAGGTAATAAGACTTTAGCTGCAACTTTGCTGAATATTGATAGAAAGACTCTCTATAATAAAATAAGAATATATCAGATTTAATCTTGCACGCTGCCTGAAAAATATAATTATTATGGAAAATAAGTCACCTAAGACATTAGTGAAGTATTTGGTTGTGAGCGGTTATATATTATTGGTTGTGGTAATGCTTATTGGCCTAATATCAATTTATACTAATCTTGTGGATTTTTCCGAGAAAAAGATTACTAATGATGACCGAAAAGAACTTTTAATCGTAAGTCATATTTTAAGTTTACTGTACGAAGCTGAGGGTAACTCAGACTTGTTAACCTTCGATAGTTCTCAAAAATATATTGAATCATTTAATGGAATCAGACCAAATGTCATTTCAAAAATAGACTCTTTGAAGCAGATGACAAAAGATACGATTAGATTAAATCAACTTGATTCACTGGAAATATTATTAGAGATGAAAGAACAGAACTTGGTTGCAGTTATGGGCTTAATGGATTCCTTACGAAAAGCACCTCCAATTATTAGAGAATCAATAAATACATATGTTCCAAAGTCACTAAATTCTAATATTTCTGATTACTTGAATGATAATGTTTTAGAAGCTGAAGACCAACTTTCAGCTGGAACAGATACTACTATTGTTAAAAGCGAGCGTAAAGGGTTGTTACAAAGGTTGGGTGATGCATTTGCAGGGCGTCAGGATTCTACAATAATTTTACAAAACAAACCTTCAGTAATAGTAAGAAAAGATTATTCTTTAATTGTTGACACTATTGTCAATATGGTAAGATATTCAGAACGCTTGAATTTAGAAAACCAAAAAAGATTTCAATTAGAACTTGTTAATAGGCAGATGTCTATGAATGTTACTAATCAGTTACTAACTATTAGAGTTGACGACTTGCTTAAGCAAATAGAGAAGGAGGAATTTGAGAAATCTTTAGCTCTTGTTGAAGCAAAGGAACAAGTGCTAAGCAGATCATATAGTACTGTTTTTTGGGTTTCTATTGTTGCTTTAGTTATTGCTTTAACTTTTGGTCTTATGTTTATTTTGGATTTTAATAAAATTCAAAAATATAAAAATCAACTTGAAACATCTAACAGTAAAATTAAGAAGCTACTAAAACATAGGGAAAAATTGATGTTGACAATATCTCATGATATTAAAGTGCCTATGGCTTCAATACTTGGGTATATAGAGCTTGTAGAGTCTAATGTAAATACTGCATCTCATGATAAATACTTGTCAAATATGAAACAGTCGAGTGAACATGTGCTTTATCTAGTTTCAAATTTGTTGGATTATCAAAGACTCGAGTCCGATACCTGGTCAAGGAATAATATAAACTTCTCTGTTAATGATATGATTGAAAATACGGTGAAGAGTTTTAAACCTTTGTCTTCACAAAAGAAGTTATTATATAATTTCGAAAACAATTTGCCTCATAATCTTTTTGCTTTTGGAGATCCTTTTATGATTCGCGAAATTTATTCAAATATCATATCTAATGCTATAAAATATACATTTGAGGGTGAAGTTAATGTAAGTGCAAGTTTTGATGAATCTAAAAGATTTTTGAGTTTTTCTGTTAAAGATACAGGTATTGGGATTTCGAAGGATAACTGGGATGTTGTTTTTGAAGAGTTTGGCCAAATAAAGTCGGAAAATATAGAACACTATGCAAAGGGTAGTGGTCTGGGAATGGCCATTACTAAAGGTTTAGTTGAGCAATTAGGGGGAACGATTGATTTTTCTTCAAGATTAGGTGTGGGTAGTGAATTTTCTATAGTGCTTCCAATAATAATATCAGAATTTCATGAAGAAGATAATGATGTAATTGACTTAGGTGTAAAAAATGAAGAACTTGAAGGCTTATCTATCTTGGTTATAGATGATGATCCTATTTTGTTGACAATGGTGTCTGAGATGTTAAAGACACAAGGAGTTAATGTCTTCAATGAGATAAATCCAAAACATGCATTAGATATTATAAGAAAGCATGATTTTGATTTAATATTTATGGATATTCAGATGTCACAGATCAATGGGTTTTCACTTCTTAAACAAATAATAGATTCTAGAGTACTTAAAAATAAAACAACACCTATAATTGCTCTTACTGCTACTTTAGATATAGAGTTAGACGAATATATAAGTTCTGGATTTTCTGGTTTTTTGAGCAAGCCATTCACTTCTACAGAAATATTTAATACGATATCTTCCAATTTAAAACTAAACCAAATATCTGGGAGTGAAAATCACAATAACAGTCCGCTAGGAATACAAGCTCTAATCGATTATGTCAAAGAAGACAAAGATAGCTCTTTGGCTATTTTGCAGGCATTTGTCGATGAAGTCAAACAATTGAGTGTGTTTTTTAAGAATAGTGAATCAAAAAATAAATTCATTGATGCACAAAATATTGCACACAAGATGCTTCCACTCTTTAAAATGATGGGCGACAAAGATATTGTAAACTTTATGGTGGAACTTGAAAGAAATAGAGAATTTAACAGTAAGGATTTGATTCATATTATTGATAGAATAGATTTTTATGTACTTCAAGCTGAAGAATTGATTTTAGAAATCAAGAATGATTAAGATTATGGATACAAGATCCTATATATTAAGATATAAACAATATTTATTGATGGAGAAGGGTTTGTCGGTTAATACAATTGATGCTTATATGCATGATCTTCAGAAGCTGATAGATTACTCCGAAATTAATGATATATCTATTATTAATCTTAGATCTGATAATATAGAGGAATTGTTGTCAGAATTGTATGACCAAAGCATATCTGCCCGATCAATTGCACGAATTCTTTCTGGATTAAAGTCTTTCTTTAATTTCTTGGAACTGGATGGCTATATTGATATTAACCCTACAGCATTGATAGATTCTCCCAAAATAGGACTTAAGCTACCGGTTGTTCTTTCTATAGATGAAATAGACTCTATTCTGAGAGTAATAGATGTTTCTACATCCGAGGGTTCGAGAAATTATTCTATAATTGAAACTCTATATAGCTGTGGATTGCGTGTATCGGAACTTATAAATCTGAGATTCTCAGACCTTTATTTTAATGAAGGTTTTATAAAAGTACGTGGCAAAGGTAATAAACAAAGGTTAGTGCCTATATCTGAAGTAGCAATTCAAAAAATTAATAACTACTTGCTTCATCGTGCAAATATTAATATACAAAGAGGGAGTGAGGATGTTTTGTTTCTAAGTTCGAGAGGTACTGCAATATCAAGAATAACAGTCTTTTATTATATTAGAAAATATTCAAAAGAGGCTGGTATTAATAAGGAGATAGGTCCGCATGTGTTACGTCACTCATTTGCTACACATCTGCTGGAGAGAGGTGCAAATATCAGAGTTATTCAAGAAATGCTAGGCCATGAGAAGATATCTACCACAGAGATTTATACTCATTTAGATACTCACTTTTTAAGACAGGAAATAATTGAACATCATCCTCGTAATAAAAATTTAAATGATGATAACTTGATTTTATAATCAAAAAGAGAGTTCTAGGATAATTTAAACTAGTTTTTTTGTATATTTGCTAATTAATAATGAAGTATAATTAATAAAAATAATGCCCTATGAAATTTATTGTATCAAGCTCAGCTCTATTAAGTCATTTGCAAGCTGTAAGTAGAGTAATAAATCCTAAAAATAACATCCCTATACTTGATTGCTTTCTTCTTGAGTTAGAAAATGATATGCTAACAATAACTGCGGCAGATGCAGAAACTAGACTTGAGACAACGTTAATGGTTAGTGAGTTAGATGAATCTGGAAGTTTAGCAATTAATGCTAAAAATCTTTTAGAACCATTAAGGGAGTTGCCTGATCAGCCTTTGACAATGGATATTAATATTGAGACTTTGGAGGTTTATATATATTACCACAATGGTAAATATAACTTCGTAGGACAAAAAAGTGATGAGTTTCCAATTCCAAAACCACTCAATGAATCAGCAATAAGTTTGAATATGCCTGCGTCAGTTCTATTCAATGGAATTAATAGAACATTATATGCTACAGCTGAAGATGAACTGCGTCCTGTGATGAATGGTATATATTTTGATATAACAGATGAGAATATAACTTTTGTTGCATCTGATGGGCATAAATTAGTCCGAATAATTAACGATTCAGTTAAGGGAGACGGTCGATCGTCATTTATACTTTCCAAAAAGGCGGCAGTACTTTTAAGGGCACTTCTTCCAAAAGAGCGTGAAGATGTTGTGATTACTTTTGACGAAAATAATGCATATATCAAAATGTCGAATAACATTTTGACATGTAGATTTATAGAAGGTCGTTTCCCAAACTATAACTCTGTAATACCTCAAAATAATCCTAACAATGTTACTCTTGATAGATTGTCATTACTAAATGCATTAAAACGAGTTAGTGTTTTCTCAAATCCAGCGAGTAGTTTAGTTAAGCTTCAAATGCTTGATGACAGGATAGTTGTTTCAGCTCAAGATATTGATTTTATGACATCAGCAGAAGAAATTATTCCATGTCAATATAATGGAAATTCAATGAATATTGGATTTAAAGCTGTGTTTTTGATTGATATTATTAATAATATATCTTCCGAATCAGTCACTATAGAGCTTTCAGACCCATCTCGTGCAGGCATTGTGTATCCAACAGATAATGAGGAAAATGAAGATTTGCTTTCACTCCTTATGCCAATGATGCTAAACGACTAAACTTAAAATATCATACCTGTTGAGTATGGTCTAATTATAAAAAAAGAAAAAATATACATGCAATTAAATCTCAAAAATCCATTAGTTTTTTTTGATCTTGAAACTACTGGAATTAATATATCTAAGGACAGAATAGTTGAAATTTCATTATTGAAAGTATTTCCTAATGGAAAGGAGGAAGTAAAAACTAGAAGAATTAATCCTGAAATGCCTATTCCTGTACAATCAACTGCTATTCATGGAATAACAGATGAAGATGTTAAAGATTGTCCAACGTTTAGACAAGTGGCAAAATCTCTTATTGAAATACTTGAAGGATGTGACTTGGCAGGATTCAATTCGAGTAGATTTGATGTGCCTATGTTATCAGAAGAATTTTTGCGTGCAGGGGTTGATTTTGATATGAGTAAACGCAAATTTATTGATGTTCAGATAATCTTTCACAAAAAAGAACCTAGAACTTTAGAGGCAGCTTACAAGTTTTATTGTGATAAGGAATTGGAAAATGCCCATTCTGCAGAAGCAGATACTATAGCTACATATGAGGTCTTGAAATCACAGCTAAATAAATATCCTGATTTAGTAAATGATATCGATTTCTTATCAAATGAGTTTTCGAGCTTTAACGATAATGTAGATTATGCAGGGAGGATGATATTTGATGAAAAAGGTATCGAAATATTTAATTTCGGAAAACATAAGGGTAAGGCAGTATCTCAAGTACTACTAAATGAACCTGGATATTATTCTTGGATTATGGATGGAGACTTTCCTTTAAACACCAAACAAGCTTTGACAAAGATTCGATTAAGAGAAATGAATAAATAACTATGGTATACATGAAATTCTACATATATATCATATTTGCTGTGATTGTGTTATTATTCATTAGTTGTGGAACTAGAAAGATGAGTAATGATACAGATTTGATTCAAGAAGAAAACAGTATCGAAAAAAAGCTCCGATTTACTGGAAATTATAATCGGGAGTTTAACGATTTGCATGATTTGCATATGGAAGCAGCACAAAGTAATGGTATTAATCCTTTGGAAAGACGTGATGATACATTGAAGTATAAAAAAGAGTTGGTTCGTCTGCCTGATGAGCTAGAGCTTTATAAAACCTATGATCTTACTCACTCTGTTCCGTTTTTAGTCCCGTCTGCTGCTAAATTGTTTGTTGATATTGCAAAAAGCTTTAGGGATTCTTTGTATAGTAAAGAATTGCCATTATATAAGTTATACCTGACCAGTGTATTGCGGTCTGATGATGATGTGTCTATGTTGACAAAACGGAACATTAATGCTAGTGATAACTCCACACATAGATATGGTACAACTTTTGATATTTCATGGAAAAGATTTGATCAAGTAGTTCCAGATACTACTAAAGTGGTGATGCCAGAAAGATTAAAGCTGGTTTTAGCCCAAGTTATATATGATTTGAAAAATCAAGACAGGTGTTACGTTAAACACGAAAAGCAACAAGCTTGTTTTCATATAACCGTTAGATAAAGATTAAGTCAATTATCAATATAATATTATAATCTCAGCATTCATGAATCGATATTTTGCAACTATTTCGTATAGTGGTAAAAATTATGTTGGTTGGCAAATCCAACCAAATGGAATGTCTGTGCAAGAAACTTTGGAATCTGCATTTTCTACAATTATGAGAAACAGAGTTGAAGTTGTTGGTGCAGGCAGAACAGATGCAGGAGTTAATGCAAATAAGATGTTCGCTCATTTTGACTTAAGCGACCCAATTGATGATGGCTTTGAGCTTTGCCGAAGATTGAACAACTTTTTGCCAAAAGATATATCAATTCATGATATTAAGAAAGTTGATATTAATGCTCATGCTCGCTTTTCAGCATTGTCTAGAACATATAAGTATTATATCACAACAAAGAAAGATGTCTTCTTTCATGAATATAAGTATCGAATCTTTTTCAATCCCGATATTGATAAGATGAATGAGTTATGTTATGTTTTTAAAGAGTATAATGATTTTACTAGCTTTAGTAAACTGCATACTGATGTGAAAACTAATATTTGTCATGTTTCAGATATTAATTGGGTGCGGGAAAATGATGATTATATTTTTACAATAAAATCTAACAGGTTTCTTCGTAATATGGTTAGGTCTATAGTTGGCACGATGTTAAACATCGGGAAGGGTAAATTAGATAAGCAGGGTCTAATCGAAATATTCAATCAAAAAGATAGACAAAAGGCAGGAGATTCTGCTCCTGGACACGCATTATTTTTACATGACGTGGAATATCCATTAGATATATGGATGTGAAATTTATTTTAAGTGATATCGACTTATGTATTGTTTTTTTTTGACCATTATTAATTGTCAAAATCCTAGAAATATTCTTGCAGAGCTATTTTAAAGAAACAATGCTTTTTCGGGTAATTGCCATACTACTGTTAATTTCTTGATGGGCTTTTGAACGTAAAATGTTTTTGGGAGAAATAACTAAATATAGTGCATATAATCGTAACTATCATTTTTGATATTGTTGGATAGAACTTATACACTTCTACTAGTAATTTAAGTCCAAAGTAATTAATTAATAAATTAACAATTACCACTGAAATATATCTAATAAACTGCTTGTACCCTCTGATGTTAGACGCAGTAAATGTTACATATTTCTGAAGTAAAAAGCCACTTAGCAAGGTAATAGGAAATGTTATAAGCAATGCGGCAATATGTGCACTAATACTAATTTGCAGAAAGGGTAAATCAATAATTTGTTTTCGTAATATAAAGTTGTATGTTATAAAATATAATATCCAATCAAGAAAAACATTAGAAGCACCTGTAATTCCATATCTAAAGAACTGACGACTAAAATACTTACTAAACGGAGGGTATAAAAAGTCAACTATTCGTATAATTAATTTGCCTAATGCTACTAGAATTCTTCTCATATAAATTAATAGTATTAGTTTATAAATTAATACAATAGGTAAATGCTATTGCAATTATAAAACCAGAAATAGATGTTTGCTTAAGATATTTGTCTAGTTCACGATTACTCTTGTTCCAAATCTGAGTAAGTATGTAAATCTGGAACGAAAAAACTATTAAATAAGAGAATCTAATTAATGGATAATTAGCATAACAGATACTATATAATGAAAAACATACAAATACCAAGAGTGTCATTATTAAATGATAAATCTTTGCCCGTTTAAGACCCATTTTGGAAGCAACGGTTATTTTACCAGATACAATATCATTCTCAATATCTCTCATATTGTTAATATTCAAAATCATAGTACTGATTATACCAAGACCTATAGCTGGTGCCAAAGGTTGTATCGTAAGTGTATTAGTATGTAAAAAGAATGTACCTAGTACTGCGATCGGACCAAAGAATAAAAATGCAAAGAAATCACCCCAACCTACATATCCATATGCGTATCTGCCTAAGGTATAAAATATTGCTGCTAAAATGCTTATTAATCCAATTCCAACGAGTATATAAAATGATGAATTGAAGTCTTTGATTGATGTGTAAATTAGAGCAAGTCCTGTTATTACCACTATAAATATATTGACGATAATTGCAATCTTCATTTGATAAGGCTTAATACTCCCACTCTGAACACTTCTTTTAGGCCCCTCTCTATTTCCGGTTATATCAGTCCCTTTCAAGTAATCTCCTAAATCATTCGATAAGTTTGAGAGTATTTGAATTGAAGTGGCTAAAAGAGTTGCAAGAATAAATGTGGAGTAGGAGAAATAACCTGTGTGAAATGCTAAGCCGCTTCCCAATATAACACTCGAAAGAGCTAAAAAAAGTGTGCGTAGTCTAAATGCAGACAGCCAAATCTTTAGTTTTGACATATAATATCAAAGACATTAGTTCTCTCAAAAGGGAGAACTAATGTTTAGATGTTTAGTAAATTAATATGATAAAGCAAAAATTACTCTCTGACTTGATGGCTTACCAGTTACCATACATTTGCCAGGGGTTTTGTCTCCTTCCAAAGGAATACAACGTATTGTTGCTTTAGTTTCATTTTTTATAAGCTCTTCTGTTTCTGCAGTGCCATCCCAATGACATAAGAAAAATCCACCCTTTTGGACTTCAGATTTAAAATCTTCATAACTGTCAATTTCTATTGTTTTCTCGTTTCTGAAATTAAAAGCTTTCTGATAGATATTATCCTGAATTTCATCAAGCAAATCTTTTATATATTCTTCTACACCACTACAAGGTCTGGTTTCTTTTGTTAAAGTGTCCCTACGAGCAACTTCTATAGTATCATTCTCTAAATCACGTCCACCCATTGCCAATCTAATAGGTACACCTTTAAGTTCGTATTCTGCAAACTTCCAACCAGGTTTTTTATTGTCAGAGTTATCATATTTAACGCTAACACCTAAGGATTTTAATTTTGCAGTAATTATTTCAACTTTTTCATTTATTTTATTTAGCTGCTCTTCGTTTTTATATATAGGAACAATAACAACCTGATATGGTGCTAATTTAGGTGGTAGTACTAGTCCATTATCATCACTATGAGTCATTATCAATGCACCCATTAATCTGGTTGAAACGCCCCATGAAGTTGCCCAAACATAATCACGTCCACCATCCTTATCTGAGAACATTACATCAAATGCTTTAGCAAAGTTCTGACCCAAAAAGTGTGATGTGCCTGATTGAAGTGCCTTTCCATCCTGCATCATAGCTTCAATGGTATAGGTGTCAACAGCACCAGCAAATCGCTCAGATTCAGATTTATGTCCTTTGATTACAGGCATAGCCATATGTTTTTCTGCAAATTCAGAATAAACATTAATCATTCTAACAGCTTCTTCTATTGCTTCTTGTTCAGAAGCATGTGCTGTGTGTCCTTCTTGCCATAAAAACTCGGCTGTACGTAAGAATAAACGTGTACGCATTTCCCATCTAACAACATTTGCCCATTGATTTATAAGTATAGGTAAATCTCTGTAAGATTGAATCCAGTTTTTATAGGTACTCCATATTATTGTTTCAGAAGTAGGACGAACAATAAGCTCTTCTTCCAGCTTAGCCTCAGGATCTACAATAACTCCATTGCCATCAGGAGAGTTTTTAAGCCTATAATGTGTTACTACAGCACATTCTTTAGCAAATCCTTCAACGTGATCTGCTTCACGGCTTAAAAAAGATTTTGGAATAAATAGTGGAAAATATGCGTTAACATGGCCTGTTTCTTTGAACATGTCGTCTAGTTGTCTTTGCATTTTCTCCCATATTGCATAACCGTATGGTTTGATAACCATACAACCTCTAACCGCTGAGTTTTCGGCAAGTTCTGCTTTTATTACTAAATCCAAATACCATTGCGAATAATCTTTGCTTCGTGGTGTTATTTCTTTTAATTCCTTTGCCATATTTCAATTTATATCTTTAATTCACGTTTTATCAAATACAAAAATACATGATTTTCTTTTAATATCAACATAGAGTAATCTTTAATAGATACTATAAAGGATAATGCAATTTGTATAAGTAGTATAATTAGTTGTAGAGCCTTTATTTATAAAGTTTTTATATTTAAGCAAATGCTCTATTATTAACTATTCCTATGATTAATATATGATTAAATAATTTCTCTTTCACGTAGTTTCTGTTGCCATTTCCAAGCAGATGCCATTGTGTCCTCAATAGTTTCTTCTGCTTTCCATCCTAATACGTTGTTTGCCTTGTCAGCTTGTGCCCATATTTGTTCGATATCTCCCTCACGACGTTCTGTAATTTTATAGTTCAAAGGTTTTCCTGACACTTTCTCAAAAATGGAAATTAATTCTAAGACGGACAATCCTACACCGGTTCCTAAATTAAATAATTCAACCTTTTCATCAGATTTGTTTTCCAACATTCTTTCAATAGCTTTTACGTGAGCTTTTGATAAATCTACGACATTAATAAAGTCTCTTATGCAAGAACCATCAGGAGTGTTATAATTGTCTCCGAAAACACTTAGTTGTTGACGAATACCTATACCAGTTTGAGTTATAAAAGGCACTAGGTTTTGTGGTACTCCTAATGGTAGTTCCCCTATTTCGCCCGATGGGTGTGCACCAATTGGATTGAAATAACGTAAAATTACGCTCTTAATGTTTGCTCCAGAATGAATATAATCTTGAATAATCTCTTCATTTATTTGTTTTGTGTTTCCGTAAGGAGATGTCGCAAATTTTATTGGGGCTGTTTCGTCAATTGGGTTTTGATCGGGTTCTCCATACACTGTACATGATGATGAAAATACTATTCCATTAATGTCATATACTGGCATTAATTCTAGAATATTTATCAATGAAACTAAATTGTTTCGATAATACAGTAGCGGTTTTTGAACAGATTCGCCAACTGCTTTGCTTGCAGCAAAATGAATTACTCCATCTATGTCTTTATGTTTATCAAGTACTGATTTCAAGGCATCAATATCTACCAAATCAATTTTCTCAAAGATTGGTTTTATACCTGTGATTTTTGTTATTCCCTCAATAACATCAGCATTTGAATTTGATAGATTATCAATAATTACCACTTCATATCCCGCTTGTTGAAGTTCTACAACTGTGTGCGAACCAATATATCCAGTTCCTCCTGTTACAAGAATTTTCTTTGCCATAATATAAGTTTATTACTCTAAAGTATTAATTCGCAAAGTTACGAAATTAACCTAGTATAAGGGTTAGATATGCTCTATTTCATTATTAAAAATACTAATTTTGCGTTTTAATAATATGATTATGCGTGATATTTCTTCTTTGCAGCGTGACGCTTCTTTGAGATTACCAGTTTGGAAAAGCTTTTTTCAGAAGAATAAACAAAAGATTAAAAAGCTGGATAAATTAATTCATCATCTACATGGTGAGGTTTCAGATGAAATTGATTGTTTGGAATGTGGAAACTGTTGCCGTTCGTTGGGACCAATGATTTCAGAGAAGGATATTGATAATATTTCTAAGAACATGAGAATTAAACCATCTGATTTTATCGATAAGTTTTTGAGGAGAGATGAAGATGGAGATTTTGTTTTTCAACAAATGCCGTGCCCATTTCTAGGTGGAGATAACTACTGTTCAATATATGAGAACAGACCTACAGCATGCAGGGAGTATCCTCACACAGATAGGAGTAAATTTTATCAAATTTATGGGTTGACAATTAAGAATGCACATATATGTCCTATTGCCTTTGAAGTGTTGGAGCGTCTGATGAAAGAGATGTAACATATTCAAAAGTTAAATATTGATTTTTTGGAATCAATATATTCATCAACTTACTTTATTTTACGTATATTTACGATTATTAAAAAATAATGGCATTACAAGTACGTACATATTATAGTAAAGAGGATTTGCCTAAGCTAAGTGATGTGAATTTTTTTCATTTCTCTTCTTCTTTTGATTGGTATAGTGGTATTCCATACTATCAACCTATGATGATTGTGATATTTAGGAATGACAAACCTATAGCATCAATGTTTGCACTTGTTATGCGTATCAATAGATTCCTATATGGATCAGTATTCAAGCGATGTTATGTTACTCAACAACCGAGCTTTTATGAAAAGAGGGTTAACAAGATTGAATTGTTTGATATGTTGATTAAGGAATTAATCAAAGAAGTGAAGAATAAGGTTTTGTTTATTGAATATCGTAATATCAATAGTCCTACTTTTGGATATAAAGGATTTCGAGAAAATGGGTTCTATAATGCAAAATGGATAAATGTATTTAACTCTCTTCAGAGAAAAAGGGATGTTTGGAATCAACTTTCAAAAACAAAAAAGAATCAGGTTAATAAGGCAAAACGTAGGGGGATGTCAATTAGTGAAGTCACATCTATAGATGAGTTGCCTGAGATATATCGCCTAATAGATAAATCTAAAAACTGGAAGGTGTTTAATCGTTTTCCACCTTATCAATATTTTGAAAACTTTCTGAAATACTATGTTGGTTCTGGCAAAGGGCGTATTCTGGTTTCTAAATATAAAGAAAAAATAGTTGGAGGTACAATATTAGGATTTCAGCATAAAAAAGTTTGTTTGCTTTATTTTTGGGGAAAAGACAAAACACATAAGAATTTGAATCCATCTGTTTTTACACTTTATTCGGCTATGGTTATGGCTGAAAAAGAAAATTATGAAGTATTTGATTTTATGGATGCGGGATATCTTAATGTCAGAACGGGAAGACCTGGATTTCTACTCCAATTTGGAGGCAAGTCACAAGCAACTCGGCGATGGTATCGTTTTAACTGGAGAATCATAAGTTATTTTGCAAAAAAAATATATGATTAGGTAATTTGCAAAATATCATACCCTGTTTTATTGCATTACATTTCTATACCTAATTGTGAACAACCCCTTTTTTATATCATTAGTGTCATCTCATTGTTAATTAATGATAAATGGATGATTTTTTATGCAGTATTATTTGGTGTTTGTTGAAAGATGCTATATATTTGCACTGTGTTTTTCATGGTATTAGATTTAAGGTTAACAATGGAG
>CAYFTB010000031.1:0-19041 GCA_964345875.1 uncultured Proteiniphilum sp. | reverse complement strand
ATGTTTTAAAAGAGCTTTACGTTTCTCGGGAGTACTATTTTGTTTATTCATAATCTGTAACAGCTTAATAATTCACAACTCTACTCCTTAATCATTGTAAGCACCATTTTGAATGGCTCCACTGCATGCAAGGCATGTGGATGATTTGCTGGCATTATAATGCAATCTCCAGTTTTAAGCAAATGAGGCACTCCATCTATTTTTATTTCTGCCACTCCATCAAGAATATGAACCATAGCATCAAATGGTGATGTATGCTCAGTTAAACCCTGATCTTTATCAAAAGAAAACAAAGTCACATTTCCTGACTTCTTTTTAAGCACTTGCTTGCTAATCACACCACCTGACGAATACTCAATCGAATTATCTATAGAAAATACTTTTCCTGCTTCAAAAGTTGCCATAATATTTTATTTTTTCTGTTTATAAATAAATTGTAATCATAATTTTTCTCCCGCAAACATACAACATAAACACCATTAATCATCACATTTCGTAAGCATTAAACCTATTTAACACCAAAATATCCTAAATAGAATAAACTTTCCAGTTGTGACATAAATTAGTTGACAAAAATCAAATTATCACCAAATATAAATTTCGGAACAAAACGGCAAAATAAGGCCTGAAGAATTAGTGATTTCGTCACATAATATTCGAATAAAATTTCTTCAAATGGTTCGAACTGCACATAACGGCAGAATAAAATATGTTGTGGAGGTTCGTCCGTGACGTAACGGCGGGTTTTTCAGGGTGTTTTTATGACTCAATTCACAAATTTTAAATGGTTTTCTTGAACAATATGTTATCTATTGTGAAATCGCACCTTGTCATGAAGTATTTTGGTGAAAAAATGATGCAACGAGGTCACAAAACCTTCAGTTTTTGTGTCGCCATCACGTGACGGCAGAAGAAAAACTTTTGTAGAGGTGTTTTCGTGATATAATTTTCATATTAACATTTTGGTTCTTTAACCAAAATGGCTCTTTTATGAAGGAAAATGAAGTGAGTTTATGTTAATCGGAGTGTTTATCCTAGCAAACAAGCATGATTTTTTCAAAAGATCATGCTATTTCACCACTTCACCAAGTGTTTTTAAGCATCCGGCACATCACGGCACCGTTAATATTTGGATTTTAACATTCCAAATACTTATCTAACTATTTAATTAACAACGTCATCACAACTTACACAAACCAAAGGAGATCTTGTTGTTAAAATATTAACAATACCACAAACTGACATTTGCAAATTTATGCAAATTACTATATTTAGTGATTTTAGAAACATGGCTAATACTTTATTCAAAATATTCTTAAATGCATATCCCCTATCGCCTTTAAAGCTATTATAATTTTTATGCTTCTAAACAAATGATACTAGATAACTATCACCACTATTTCCTTTATTAATATGACATTAGGCTTCGTTAATTCATTATGGATAGCCTAGCAAGGATACCTGACATAAGTATAGCTTCATACATTCTATAATTTATCTCACGTATTGCACATACAAAAGCACTAACATAAAGATATAAAAAAAGCACCTACGACCAGCGTAAGTGCTTGATTATAAATTGTCGGGATGACAAGATTCGAACTTGCGACCCCTCGCCCCCCAGACGAGTACTCTAAACCGGACTGAGCTACATCCCGAAATTTTCGAGTGCAAAGTTAATTCTTATTTTAATATTATGCAAAACATATCAAAGGAACATTTTTCCGAGTGTATAACTTTGAATGTTAATTTTTTATTCGTTTATTTGTATTCTCAAATTATATAATTACAATTTTAAATGGTATTTACAGCCAAACAAATTGCCGAATTTCTTAAAGGAGAAATCGTAGGTAATCCTGATGTAGAAGTAAGCAACTTTGCAAAAATTGAAGAAGGCAAGCCTAAAACAATTACTTTTCTTGCAAATCCCAAATATACTCACTTTATATATGAAACTAAGGCAGACATAGTTATAGTTAATTCCGACTTTGTATCTGATAAAGACATTTCAGCCACTTTGATAAAAGTGCCTAATGCGTATGCTGCACTAGCATCGTTATTGGATATGGTAAATAGTCAAATTCCAGAAAAAAAAGGAATCGAAGAGATGACTTTTATTGCAGAGTCGGCAAAACTAGGCAATAACATATATGTAGGGTCATTTGCATACATCGGTGAGAATGTTACCATTGGAGAAAACGTAAAAATATACCCCCAAACATATATAGGAGATAATGTGAAATTGGGAAATAATGTCATAATATATTCTGGAGTAAAGATATATCATAACTGCGATATTGGTGACAATGTCATAATCCATTCAGGTGCAGTTATAGGAGCTGATGGCTTCGGGTATAGCCAGGATAATGGCATTTACAACAAAATACCTCAGATGGGTAATGTAATAATTGAGAACGATGTGGAAATTGGAGCCAATACTACCATAGACAGAGCAGTGATGGGAGCCACAACAATTAGAGAGGGAGTAAAACTTGACAATCTAATAATAGTAGCACATAATAGCGAAGTAGGCAAAAACACAGTTATAGCTGCACAATCTGGAATAGCAGGGTCTAGTAAGATAGGTGAAAATTGTGTATTGGGTGGTCAAGTGGGTATTGGCGGTCATATCACAATTGGTGACAGAACTCAGGTGGGTGCACAATCTGGAATTATCAGTAATACACCTGCTGACTCTAAACTGATGGGATCACCTGCATTTGAAATCAAAAATCATTTGAAATCATCGGTAATTCAGCAAAAACTCCCAGATATGTATAAACAGATTTCTATTCTGGAAAAAGAATTAAATCAGATAAAAAAGTTATTATCAGAGCAATAGCTCTTGTGTTTTTACTAAAAAAGCATAAGAGACATAAGCAGCAATCACTTTAAAGCACAATTCATTGTATCTTTGCGAAATTGTAACCCATAATAAAACAAAAAGTAATGGTGAGACAAAGAACTTTAAAAGATAGTTTTACACTAAAAGGTCAAGGTCTGCATACAGGCCACAAAATAAATATAACATTCAATCCTGCACCAGAGGATTTTGGATATAAGATTAAAAGAGTGGATCTAGAAGATCAACCTGTCATTGAGGCTTTGGCCGAAAATGTAGTAAACACTCAGCGTGGCACAGTGCTTGGAGTAGATGGAGTTACCGTAAGCACTGTCGAACATGCCTTGTCAGCACTCTATTCATACGGCATAGACAACTGTTTGATAGAGGTGAATGCTCCCGAATTTCCAATTCTAGATGGCAGCGCCATTGAATATGTTGAAGCTATCGAAAATGTTGGAATAGAAAAACAAGATAAAGAAAAAGAGATTTTTGTTGTAAGGAAAAAAATGGAGGTTTATGATCCTGAAACTAAATCGAAACTAACTCTCTTGCCTGATGATTGTTTTTGTGTAAACTCAAACATAGAATTTGACTCACAATATATTCCAAATCAATATGCTAGTATTGATTCGCTAGAAGATTTTAAAACAGAAATTGCACCTGCAAGAACTTTTGTTTTTGTAAGAGAGATACAAAAGCTAAGAGATGCTGGACTCATTAAAGGCGGAAATCTAGACAATGCTATTGTCATATACGAACGAAAACTTCCTCAAAATGAGCTTGACATAATTGCTGATGAGCTTAATGTTCCTAGAATGGATGCAAACAATTTGGGATATCTGAACAAGAGACAACTGTCACACCCAAATGAACCAGCACGTCACAAGATTCTTGATATTGTAGGCGATATGTCTCTAGCAGGCATGCCAATTCAGGGTAGAATTATTGCATCTCGTCCAGGACATAAAATAAATAATAAGCTTGCCCGTCTGATCCGAAAGGAGATAAAAAATAAAAATCGTATTCCATATTACGATCCTACTATTGAACCATTAATGGATATAAACAGAATAAAGGAGTTACTTCCTCACAGATATCCAATATTGATGGTTGACAAGATTATTGACAAAACCGATACCTGCATTGTAGGTGTAAAAAATATAACAAACACTGAGCATTATTTCACAGGACACTTTCCAGACGAACCTGTGATGCCTGGAGTATTGCAAATTGAAGCTATGGCTCAAACAGGTGGTCTTCTAGTTCTTTCGAGACTGGATGAACCTGAGAAATACTCAACTTACTTCCTGATGATAGACGGAGTTAAATTTAGAAACAAAGTAGTACCCGGAGACACTGTTATTTTCAGAGTTGAAATGACAAACGAGCTTAGACGAGGTATTGCAACAATGAGAGCTGTGGCCTTTGTGGGAGATAAAATAGTTTCTGAAGCACACTTCACAGCACAAATTATTAAAAACAAATAAAACCACACAAAAATAAAATCTATGAGTACTATTTCTCCAATGTCTTTCGTACATCCGGAAGCTAAATTAGGTAATAACGTCGTAGTCGAGGCATTTGCATATGTTGATAAAAATGTAATTATTGGTGACAGAACAGTCATTATGCCCAATGCGACCATATTATCAGGTGCCAGAATTGGAGCTGACTGCACCATCTTTCCAGGTGCAACAATATCTGCAATTCCTCAGGACTTAAAATTTGCAGGAGAAGAGACTATTGCAGTAGTGGGAGACAACACAACAGTAAGAGAATGTGTTACAATAAACAGAGGAACATCATCACGTGGTTCAACAGTAGTAGGTAGTCATTGTCTTCTAATGGCTTATAGCCATGTGGCACACGACTGTATTTTGAAGGATTATGTGATTTTGGGAAATAGTACCCAATTGGCAGGAGAAGTAGAAATTGATGATTATGCTATCATTAGTGGCGGATCACTTGCTCATCAATTCACACGCATTGGTGCTCACACTATGATTCAGGGTGGTTCAAAAATTCCAAAAGATATTCCCCCATACACAATGGTAGGTCGCGAACCTCTAACATACGTTGGACTAAACTTTGTGGGAATGCGTCGCAGAGGATTTAGTAGCGATGTAATAAATCTGATTCAAGACACTTACAGATTTATATATCTTTCGGGGCTTAATACAACTCAAGCACTTGAGAAAATAGAAGGAGAGCTTCCCGACACAAAAGAAAAAAGACATATAATTGACTTTATAAAGAGTTCTTCACGTGGAATTATACGTGGGAACATGGAAGGATAAATTTTATCATAATAGTGATATTTACTATGGATAATATTGTTTTCCCAGCCGAATGGTATCCGCAGGATGGAGTTATGATTACATGGCCCCATACAGATTCTGACTGGTTTGATATTCTAGATGAAGTAACAGAATGTTACGTTTCTTTGTCTAAGGAAATAGTGAAGAGACAAAAACTTGTGATAGTTTGCAATGATGAGCAAACCGTTCTAAACTTCTTTACTCAATCAGAACAAAGTAATATTACTACCTGCAAATGTAGTAGTAATGATACATGGGCAAGAGATCATGGTCCAATTTCAGTTTTTGTAAACAGAAAACCAACTATTTTTGATTTTGGCTTTAATGGCTGGGGACTTAAATTTACTGCAAATCACGACAATCAAATAACACAAAACATCTTTAATAATAGAGTATTTGATAAAAGCGTTGACTACAAAGGAAAGTTAGACTTTATTCTTGAAGGAGGTGCTATTGAATCTGATGGTCAGGGTACGCTTATGACAACTACACAATGTCTCTTAGCTCCCAACCGCAATCAACCTATGACAAAAGAGGATATTGAGAAATATCTTATAAACACTTTTGGACTTAAAAGAGTATTGTGGATTAATTATGGTTATCTTTCAGGTGATGACACCGATAGTCATATAGACACATTAGTAAGATTTTGTGACGCACAGACCATAGCATATGTATCTTGTGATAATGAATCTGACCAGCATTTTGAAGAGCTAAAGCTCATGGAGCAAGAATTAAAGCAACTGAGAACTACTGATGGAAGTCCATATAAATTAATTCCTCTGCCTATGGCTGAAAAAGTGGAATATGAAGGCAACAGACTTCCTGCAACTTATGCCAATTTTTTAATAACTAATGACATTGTATTATTACCCGTTTATAAAACTGCGAAGGATAATATTGCCATTAGTCAGCTTCAAAAAGCTTTCCCTAATCATGAAATCGTGGGTATCGATTGTCGTCCACTAATTAAGCAACATGGTTCGCTTCATTGTATTACAATGCAGATTCCAAAAGGATTTCTATAAAAAACTTATCTTAAAGTAAACCTCTTGGAAATAAATGCATCAAATATTTCTAAATCACTTTATTGATATTAAATAACAGATAAAATGAAAATTGGAATAATTCAACAATCAAACACATCAAACCGTGATGAAAATGTGGAGAGATTGTCAGTAAAAATAAAAGATTTAGCATTCCAAGGAGCTGAGCTTATAGTAATGCAAGAATTGCATAATGGGCTTTACTTTTGCCAAACTGAAGACACTAATACTTTTGAACAAGCTGAAACAATTCCAGGATTCTCGACTGATTATTTTGGCAAGTTGGCAAAGGAAACAAATACCGTTATTGTATTATCTTTGTTTGAGAAGAGAGCAGCAGGATTATATCACAATACCGCCGTTGTAATAGAAAAAGATGGCAGCATTGCCGGAATGTATAGAAAAATGCATATTCCAGATGATCCTGCATATTACGAAAAATTTTACTTCACACCTGGAGATTTAGGATTTCATCCAATTGAAACATCTGTTGGAAAGCTAGGTGTTTTAGTTTGTTGGGACCAATGGTATCCAGAAGCTGCAAGATTAATGGCTATGAACGATGCCGAACTGCTTATTTATCCTACAGCCATTGGCTATGAATCGTCTGATGATGATACAGAGAAAAGCCGGCAGCGAGAGGCTTGGATAACTGTTCAGAGAGGTCATGCAGTTGCAAACGGGCTTCCTGTAATTTCGGTAAATAGAACAGGATATGAGGCTGATCCATCAGGTCAAACAAAAGGAATATCATTTTGGGGTAACAGCTTTGTTTGTGGCCCTCAGGGAGAATTCCTATGGCAAGCTAATGATAACGAAACGACTCAAATTGTAGAAATTGACAAAAGAAGAACAGAAAATGTACGTAGATGGTGGCCTTTCTTCAGAGACAGAAGAATTGATACTTTTGAGGATCTGACTAAACGATGGGGGAGATAATAAGAACAACCCATAAATATAAACATCATCGCTATGAAGAAATATTTTGTTTACATAATAATATTACTATCCATTATATTTCAAAATACGGCTAACGCACAACAAATAGGAAAAGCCTCGTTTTATTCAGATAGATTTCATGGCAGAAAGACTTCAGACGGCTCGTTATATCACAGAGACAGCCTTACGTGTGCACACAGGACATACCCTTTGGGAACACTTCTTGAAGTCACAAACCCTTCTAACGGAAAAAAGGTAGTTGTTGAAGTTACTGATAGAGGTCCTTATCGTAAAGGAAAAATTATTGACTTGTCATACGCCGCAGCTCACAAGCTTGATATAATAATTAAAGGGATAGCAACAGTTGAAATATCTGAATGGAAATTCACTAAGCATTTACCAATCTATATTGATTTCAAAAAACTCTTATTTCTGCCGTACAATAATCTATCCGATAAGACATTAAATATTGATAAAGAAAAAGTGCTGAAATAAACTTCCAGCACTTTTTTCTTTATCAATTAATGTATTTGACTACTTGTTCTCATTTGAAAATGAGTATGGGAAGTCAGACTTTCTAATACCCCTTTTCTTGTTAGGTTTCTCTGACATTTTAATATCAATTACTGCACCATTTTTCAAGTCATTAAATGAGACAAAGTTCTTTGTATAAGTCTTACCATTTAATTTGAAATCATCAATATATCTGGTTGATTTATTGTTTCCAGGAGAATTGATTTGAATTGTCTTGCCATTCTCTAAATGAACAGTCATCTTCTCAAATAATGGCGATCCCAAAACATATTCATCACTACCAGGACATACTGGGTAGAATCCCATTGCTGAGAACACATACCAAGCTGAAGTCTGTCCATTATCTTCATCACCACAATATCCGTCAGGATTTGCAGTATATAACTTATCCATTACCTCACGAGACCAATACTGAGACTTCCAAGGCTCACCTGCATAGTTATACATATATACCATATGTTGAATTGGTTGATTACCATGAGCATATTGTCCCATATTCATAATCTGCATTTCACGTATTTCATGAATAACGCCACCATAATAACTATCATCAAAGATTGGAGGCATTTTAAAAACAGAATCAAGCATATTAACGAACTCTGATTTTCCACCCATAAGATCTATAAGACCTTGTGGATCGTGGAATACTGACCAAGTATAGTGCCAGCTATTTCCCTCGGTGAAAGCATCACCCCATTTAGTAGGACTAAAAGGCGATTGGAAGGATCCATCTTTATTTCTACCTCTCATTAATTTATGTTCAGCAGAATATAGATTGCGGTAATTTTGACTTCTCTTTGCGTAAAGATCAATCTCAGCCTTAGGGCGTTTCAATTCTTTTGCCAATTTGTAAATTGTCCAGTCGTCATATGCATATTCCAATGTTCTAGCAGCATTTTCATTAATACCAACATCATAAGGAACGTAGCCTATAGTATTATAGTACTCATGTCCTAAACGTCCCGTTGACGAAACCTTAGGATGAACATTCTCTGAACCATGAACCATTGCCTCATAAAGTGTTTCAATGTCATAACCACGTAATCCTTTAAGATAAGCATCTGCAACTACCGATGCTGAGTTGTTACCAACCATTATACCTCTGTGTCCAGGACTAGCCCACTCTGGCAGGAATCCGCTTTCTTTATATGTATTTACTAATCCTTCTTGTATTTCAGTATTTACTGAAGGATACATCAAATTTAACAATGGGAATAATGCACGGAATGTATCCCAGAATCCTGTATCTGTGTACATAAATCCAGGTAATACTTTTCCATTATAAGGACTATAATGAACTACATTACCTTTAGCATCAATTTCATGAAATTTGCGTGGAAATAAAGTTGAGCGATATAGCGTTGAATAGAAAGTACGCTTATTGTCAGTATTATTATCTTCTATTTCGACTCTTCCTAAAACTTCGTTCCAAGAATCACGTCCCTCTTGCTTAACTACCTCAAATTCTTTATTTTCAACCTCCTTAAGGTTTTGCCAAGCTTGTTCATAGCTAATAAAAGAAGATGCAACACGTGCATTAACTTGCTGGCCTCTCTTAGTCTTAAAACCTACGATAGCACCAGCATGCTTGTCTTCAACTTTTAAGTCTGAGTTCACATCTCCATTTTTCACACCATAAGTGTGAGAGAAATCGGCATCAAACTTAACTACAAAATAGTTTTTGAAGTTTTCTGGTACTCCGCCACTATTACGAGTGGTATAACCTATGATAGCATTCTTCTCTGGAATAATTTCAATTGCTGATCCTCTGTCGAAAGCATCAATAATTACAAAGGCACTGTCGGTTTCTGGAAAAGTGAAACGAAAAACTGAAGCACGTTCTGTTGGTGTTATTTCAGTTGTCACATCATGATCAGCAAGATATACACTATAATAGTATGGCTTTGCTATCTCTGATTTGTGTGAAAACCAACTTGCACGCTCATCCTGATCAAAAGTAACTTTGCCAGTTATAGGCATAATAGAAAACTGACCATAGTCATTCATCCATGGGCTTGGCTGATGTGTTTGTTTGAACCCTCTAATTTTATCAGCATTGTAACTATACATCCATCCATCTCCCATTTTGCCAGTTTGAGGAGACCAAAAGTTCATTCCCCAAGGCACGGCAATTGCAGGATAAGTATTACCTGTTGAAAGTTCGAACTTTGACTGAGTTCCGACAAGAATACTCACATAGTCAACCGGTTCATCTTTTGCCTCTACGTTATTTATAAATAGAGCAAAAAATAGCAATAGCGAAAAAAGTGATTTATATCTCATTTTTATAATAAATTAAATTTCTAATAAATGTAGTTTGTTTTCCTTCTCCAACTTAAGGATCAACTCACCAAATAATGTATTAACCCAAGCGAACCAACTTCTGGTAAAATCTTCTGGATTATCTTTATTAAATGACTCATGCATGAAACCAGTATCAGCATCGCAGTCACGCAACATTTTCATACAATATCCTATTTCATTATCATCTCTACTTGTCTGAGCACGCATGATAATGCTCATTGGCCAAATCATATCATATCCGATGTGAGGACCACCAATACCCTCTCCATATTTACCTTTAAAGAAATATGGATTATCAGAACTTAAAACAAGCTTACGAGTGTTTTGATAAATCGGATCATTAACGTCAATAGTCCCAAGATATGGCATTGCAATCAAACTCGGAACGTTGGCATCATCCATAAAATAAGTATTTCCAAATCCGTCAACTTCAAAAGCATACACTTTGCCATATTTTGGATGTTCTACTATTGCGTACTTCTTGATAGCAGCCTCAACCTCATCTGCCAACATAGCACACTGGCGTGCAAAGTCGTTGTCTTTAGTTACTTCCTCTGATATCTCATTAAGCTGACGCAAAGATGTTACTGCAAACATATTTGATGGAATTAAGAATCCAAATTGTGTAGCATCATCAGATGGGCGGAAGGTTGAAACAATAAGACCTACTGGATTTACCGGATGACCATAACCACTGTTTGGCACAGTATCTAAAGCTCTGTCAGTTTTACGAGTAAATTTATATGGCCCTTTGCTATATTTGCGTTGTTGCTCTTTAAATGTTTGCAATACAAGCCCCATAGCTTTTTTCCACTCATCATCAAAAACAGAGATGTCTTGTGTTTGTTTCCAATAGTTATAAGCCAATCTTATTGGATAACATAATGAGTCAATCTCCCATTTACGCTCATGAAGCATAGGGCTCATATCTGTACCGTCAGTCATCCACTCACCATCAGGAATGGGTCTTGGATTGAAAGCATTGGCATATGGGTCAGTTATTATACATTGAGTTTGACGGTTGATAACTCCAGTAATCATGTTTTTTAATTCACTGTCATCATGAACCAGATCAACATATGGCCAAACCTGAGCTGAAGAGTCTCTTAGCCACATAGCATCAATATCTCCAGTTATTACAAATGTGTCATGTTTGCCATCTTTAAAAGAATACTTCACTGTAGTATCTATTGTACTCGGCAAACAGTTTTCAAACATCCATGCCAATTTCGGATCTTTAATCTTTGGCTTTACACGTGCAATAGTATCTTCAACTGCTTTTGATGTAAAGTTTCGTTTACTTTTGGATGGCCGATTAGTTGTATAGCTATTCTTTTTCACACTGACCATTGAACTGTTTCCAGCCCATGATGGATTCACAGATAGAGCTGTCAATCCCAAAGCACTTTTTCTAATAAAGTTTCTTCTTGATGTCATTATTCTTTTTTAATTTATAATAGGATTTTAGACATAAGTTAAGGTGTAATAATCCACCTAACTAATTGATGAATAATAGAGAGTTTTGTATCCTTATAGATAGAAGTCAAACAAATGAACTAAACACTCCGCTATGATTTTATAAAAGCAAAGTTACGGAAATATTCTTTATAATTGATGAGTTTAGATTATAGTATTCCTAAATTATCAAAGCACAGAGCCTTGAGATCAAGAATAAAAAAAGAAACCTTTCTATTATATTGTCAGACAATGAAGCTAAAAAGGCAAAGATATAACTAAAGTTATTTCCATATCACAGGTTCTCAACCTACAGAGACATATGTAAAACTCATACTATCTTTTTTTTACGTCAATCCAAGTCAATCTTTTCCACAATTCTTCCAATGGCCCACGAGTATGAGTTTTAAGCCACCAGTTAGAAAAATATAATTGAGCTATAAAAACAGCTATTCCGATTAAGAAACATACAGTTATTCCAGTGTGTCTGTATAGCCCCAATCCCCAGTTATAAAACAAAAATGTACCTATTAATGATTGCGACAGATAGTTAGTTAGACTTAAACGACCATAAGGAGCCAGCTTATGCAACATATCACCTATCTTAGTCAGGTAATATATGAGTATTATCCCCGCGAAAAGAATTCCAGTGAAAGCAATATTTGAAAGCGACTTGAAAATAAGAGTTAGCGGAACCAAAATTGCGTCTCTGGACAAAAAGTCTGGCAACACTTCAATCATTCCATATAAAGGGAAGAAAGCAAAAACAGATATAATAAATACTTTTATCCATGTATTAATATTCTTCTCTGTGTAAAGGAATAATTTGCTACGGCCAATCAACATCCCTATCATAAATAATGCGACAGTTTGTGTAACCCTTCCGTGCAATAGCATCCATCCCATATTTGCAATATTGCCAGTCCAGATTGCAGTTTTGCTCATTTCCCAGAAAGTGCCCTCTTTTTGAGCGACATTTACTATATCCCAAAATGGAACATCAAGCTCAGCATTAAAAGTATATTCAGGATTAATAAATGCATTTATCAGTTGATACCACTCAATGGGTTGAAGTAAAAGAACAACTGCCAATATAGCGATTGTTTTGCTTGACAATCGTGCAACAGCAATAAGAACATATCCCAATATTACGTAAAGAACCAATATTTCGCCTGGAAACAAAGTAGAGTTAATCACTGCAAATACAGCTAGCAATAATAATCGCCACGCAAACCGTCCCCTAAAATCATGGCCTCGCTCCTTTTGAGAGTTGTCTTGAATATAAAAGCTAAAGCCGAAAAGCAAAGCAAAAATACAATAAGCTTTACCCGAAACTGTAAAGAAAACACTATCCCAGATTATTCTGTCGGTAAATAATAGAAAGCTACTTGTTTCCTCTGGAAAACTATAAAGACTAAATCGTTCAATAAAATGAATAATAGTAATTCCCAATACTGCAAACCCTCGTAAGACATCGGCAATCTCTATACGTTTGTTTGCTAGCAGTGTTGTTGATGAGTGCATGTTTGTTTAAATTTTTAGATTGATATTATTTTATTTTTCGCAAATGCAAATATACCACAATACATAGTTGTGTCTTTAAATATCTGTTCAATAAATAACATAATTGTCCCACGAAAGACTAAATTCATAAGCATACATACTTTATCTCATTACAATATTTTTAAAAATTTATCCGAGAAAACTATTAATCTCAGATTTCAGCAATAAAACCTTTACCGCCCATTATTAAATACTACACCGAACTAATAAAAACGAACAAGCATCAGTCAAATAGCTATGTAGAAATAACAAATCCGTGCAAACATTAATAAAAATATCGTGTGGTAACAACAAATACAAGTTAGAATATAAAAACAAGCCCTCAGGGATTAGCATAGCCAAGCAGTGGTGTCTAAAATTTAATCTATAATTCTATTGTATTGATCTTATACAATAGAAATCCACATCTATATTTACATCGTTCGTGCATTATACAATACAAATCTACATGTGGATTTGTATTGTTCGTGACTTATATAATAGAAATATACATGTAGATTTCTATCGTTCGTGATACGAACAGATAGATTCTACAAGTCGAATTACCCTTAATAATATGTATTTAATCGGAATGGATAAGGAATCTGGCATCTAAGAGTGAGATATAAACAACATATTATGCAAGGTTACCTTAATTAAGATTAATGGAATAAAATCACAATAGACTTTCATTAAGCAAGCATCATCAGATTAGACTTTCTAATTAACAGCCAAATACCAACTTAACAATAAATCCTTTTTAGTATCTTCGCATCATCAATAAAAACATAATATGATAAAAATAGAGCAAATACGAAAAAGCTTTGGCTCACTAGAGGTGCTTAATGGCATAGATATGGAAGTTAAAAAAGGCGAGATAGTATCAATAGTTGGTCCTAGTGGAGCTGGCAAAACAACTCTACTCATGATTATGGGAACATTAGACAAACCTGATTCAGGCAGGGTTTTTATAGATGGAAATAATCTTAGCATACTTAGCGATAAGAAACTATCTGATTTTCGAAACAAAAACATAGGGTTTGTGTTTCAGTTTCATCAATTGTTGCCCGAATTCACTGCATTAGAAAACGTGATGATTCCGTCATTGATAGGCAATGTAAAAAAATCGGAGGCCGAATCAAAAGCAAAAGATCTTCTAAACATGATGGGACTATCAGAACGTATGGAACACAAACCAGCAGAACTTTCTGGAGGCGAAAAACAACGTGTAGCAGTGGCACGTGCACTCATCAATGACCCTTTAGTAGTATTTGCGGATGAACCATCAGGAAGCTTGGATTCAGAAAACAAAATTGAGCTACATAATTTATTTTTTGAACTTAGAGACAAGCTCAACCAAACTTTTGTTATTGTCACTCATGATGAACATCTTGCCTCCACCACAGACAGAACCATACATATGAAGGACGGGTTTATAATAAACAAAGACTAAAGAAAATATTTAAAATAAATAATAGATTAATTATATGAGGTTTAGAACTTTATTCAAAGTATTGATATTATCGGGTGCTGTATTATCAGCATGCAATAACATCAATAATCAACAAAACAATGAATCGAAAGATATGAACGACTTAATTGGCAAATCCGAAATAACAGTTGAAAACGGAATAATGACCCCCGAAGTACTTTATAGTTTTGGTAGAATTGGCGATGTGCAAGTATCTCCAGACAGATCTAAAATACTCTATCAAGTTACGTATGTGGATATTGAGAAGAACTCCACCAATCCAGAGTTTTATGTTATGGATATTGATGGCAACAATAAAACGAGACTCACATTCACCAATGCACGCGAAAATAATCCTCAATGGATAGATAACGGAGAGACAATAGCTTTCTTAAGCAACGAGAGTGGTTCTTCACAAATATGGACAATAAAGCCCGACGGAAGAGGCATGAGACAAATCTCTGAAATTGAAGGTGGAGTCAATGGATTTTCGTTTTCACCTGATGGAAGCAAGGTTTTGTTGATAAAAAACGTGAAATATGGTAAAACTGCACAAGACATGTATCCAGACTTACCACAAGCTTCAGGAAAAGTGCGTGATGACCTTATGTATAAGCATTGGGATCAGTGGGTTGAAGAGATTCCTCATGTTTTTGTATCAGAATTTGCAGACAATAAAATATCTAATATTATAGACCTCCTTGAAGGAGAACCATACGAAGCACCAATGTTACCCTTTGGTGGAGTAGAACAAGTGGCTTGGAGTCCTGACAGTAAAACAATAGCATATACCTCACGAAAGAAAACTGGCAAAGAATATGCAGTATCTACCAACTCGAATATTTACTTTTATGAAATAGAAAGTGGGCAAACTAATATGATTACGAAGGATATGATGGGTTATGATATTAATCCTTCTTTTTCTCCTGATGGAACCAAACTTGCATGGCAAAGCCAAGAGAGGGATGGTTACGAAGCCGATAAGAGCCGTCTGTTTGTAATGGATTTATTAACAGGTGAGAAAACTTATGTTACTGAAAATTTTGACTATAATACAGATAACTTTGTTTGGAACGACGACAACAAATCTTTGTTTATTGTGGCATGCGTAGAGGCTAAAACACAATTATTCTCTGCAGATATTTCCTCAAAAGAGGTCAAACCTATTACAGTAGGAAAACACGACTATGCTTCTGTAGCATTAGCAGGAAATAAATTAATCTCAAAACGCCATTCAATGTCTAAGCCAGATGAGATTTATTCTGTTGAAATATCTACTGGCAACGCAACAGAGCTTTCATTCGAGAACAAGCATATACTTGACCAACTTACCATGGGAGAAGTAGAAGAACGATGGATTGAGACTACTGATGGGAAAAAAATGCTTACATGGGTAGTATATCCCCCAAACTTCAATCCTGAAAAGAAATACCCTACTTTACTTTATTGCCAAGGTGGACCACAAAGCACGGTTAGCCAGTTTTGGTCATATCGCTGGAATTTACAGATGATGGCAGCAAATGATTATATTATTGTGGCTCCCAACCGTCGCGGCCTCCCAGGATTTGGACAAGAGTGGCTCGAACAAATAAGTGGGGATTATGGAGGTCAAAACATGAAAGATTATCTTTCTGCAATAGATGCAGTATCTGCAGAACCTTTCGTTGACAAAGACCGATTAGGATGTACAGGAGCTAGCTACGGAGGTTTTTCGACATATTGGTTAGCGGGAAATCACGACAAGAGATTTAAAGCATTTCTTGCTCACGCAGGCATTTTCAATCTCGAAGCTCAATATCTTGAAACAGAAGAGATGTGGTTTGCCAATTGGGATATGGGTGGTCCATATTGGGACAAATCAAATGCGACAGCTCAAAAGACTTATGCAACATCACCTCACCGCTTTGTTGATAAATGGGATACTCCAATTATGATTACTCACGGCGAAAAAGACTATCGAATTGTTGCTACACAAGGAATGATGGCATTCAATGCAGCCCAACTTCGCAATATTCCATCTCGAATGCTTATTTATCCAAACGAAAACCATTGGATATCACAACCACAAAATGCAATATTGTTTCAGCGCGAATTTTTCCGCTGGTTTGATGAGTGGTTAAAATAGTATTAATGACCTAAAAGGATATTCTTGCTGGCGAGTGCAAAATAATTCACACAAAAAAGTGATTTTAATATCAAAAAAGTTTTGCAGTATAAAAACTTTAGCTACCTTTGCACTCGCTAACAAGAAATAACGCAAGTTGCTTCACTAAGGAGTTAGAGAAGATTCGTTAGCAAAATAATATTGGTGTGGTAGTTCAGTTGGTTAGAATACCTGCCTGTCACGCAGGGGGTCGCGGGTTCGAGTCCCGTCCATACCGCCAGGGGTCTAAGACAAGAGATTCCAAAAGTAAGACAAGCCCTTCATATTCAATGAATATGAGGGGCTTTTTCTGTTTAAAATGTCTTATGCGAAAGACAAGATAATTCCTAATTATGACAAAGTACAGACTCTAAACTGTACCCCTTTTGAAAAATCATGCGGGGGGTACAGTAAATCAAAACGCAGGGGGTACAGTTTGTCAGGAATTGGCTGTAATTAGTCCTTATTTGGCTAGCTTCATAAAACTCATTTACAAATAGTTAAACGTAATTTTACAACATTAAAAAATGAGCTTATGAGAAGTACATTTAGAATCCTTTTCTACGTGAAAAGAGACAAACAGAAATTGGATGGGACACTTCCCATCATGTGCCGTATTACTGTTGATAGGCAGGCATCACGATTTAATACTAAGATAAACGTAAAACCGGACCTTTGGGATGCAAAGGCTGGAGCAGCTACAGGAAGAACCAGAGAAGCTTCAGAAATCAATGTTCTATTGAATGATATTAGAACAAGTATTCACAATGTTTACCATGATTTGTTGACTAAAGAAAATAATGTGAACGCAGAACGAATCAAAAATGTTTTTCTTGGTAATGATATGAAGTATCAAACAGTTTTGGAGCTGTTTCAATGTCACAATGATAGTATAGCTAAGTTGGTGGGAATTACAAAGTCTAAAGATACCTATCAAAAGTATGAAGTGGCTCGTAAAAGAATGGCGGCATTTATAAACGAGTTTTACAATGCATCTGATATTACATTAAAAGAGGTGAATCATATGTTTCTGCAAAACTTCGAAATTTATCTGATGACTACTTGTGGATGTAAAGAAAATACTGCAGCTAAGTTTCTGCAAAGATTCCGTACAATTATAATCATGGCTAAAAACAATGGGTGGATACATAAAGATCCCTTTGCTAATTTCAAAATAAGATTCAAAAAGACCGATCGTGGTTATCTGTCACAGGAAGAAATAGATTTAATCATCAATAAAGAGTTCTACACTGAACGTCTGGAAAAAGTTAGAGATATTTTCATTTTTAGTTGCTTTACTGGTTTGGCATATATAGATGTTAAAAATTTGAGACAAACAGATATCCGAAAATCTTTCGACGGACGTATGTGGATTATGAGTAAAAGAGAGAAAACCGGAGTAAGTTATAATGTGCCTTTACTTGATATTCCATTACAAATTATAAAAAAATACGATGGTAAACAAAGTGATGATAAGGTACTTCCTGTAATGAGTAATCAGAAGATGAATGAGTATTTAAAGGAAATCGGAGCTTTATGTGGAATAAACAAAGATCTGACATTCCATCTTGCTCGACATAGTTTTGCTACTTTAACATTGACAAAAGGTGTAACAATTGAGAGTGTTTCTAAAATGTTAGGACATACCAATATTAAAACAACTCAGATTTATGCCAGAATTACTGATGTAAAAGTAAGCGCAGATATGAATTCTTTCGCGGAAAAATTAGAAACAAAAAATAGCAACTCCAATTTAAAGCTTGACAAACTCTTTGAATGTCTTTCTAAGAACGAAAAAATGAAATTATTTAATCTTCCTTTCACATTATCAGATGATCCAGGAAGAGAACTTAGAATTTCGGTAATGTGGCGCAGTTTATCCGAGGAAGAGAAAAGATCACTCTGGTCAAATACTTTCGAACGAGATGAACCTACGACTTTTATTCCCTTAAAAAAGGCGGCTTTTTAATTAATAAATATAGTTATGGAACTACAGATTATTCAAAACAAGATTTATGAAATTCGCGGTATAAGGGTTATGCTGGATTTTGATCTTGCAAATCTTTATGATGTTGAGACTAGGGTATTGAAGCAGGCAGTAAAACGTAATATAAATCGTTTTCCTGAGGACTTTATGTTTGAACTCACTAAAAATGAATGGCAGGAGGTTATCACAATTTGTGATAACCTACCTGAGACAATCAAATATAGTCCTGCAACAGCCTTTGCGTTTTCTGAACAGGGTGTTGCAATGCTTTCATCGGTTCTAAGGAGTAAGAAAGCCATTGAAGTGAATATTTCTATTATGCGTGCATTTGTAGCATTGCGGCAATATGCTTTAGGCTACGCAGAATTGAATCGCAAATTGGACGAATTTATGATTGAAACCAATGTCCAGTTTAGTGATATTTATGAAGCTCTCACTGAATTAGCTTCTCAAAAAG
>CAYFTB010000030.1:15857-19267 GCA_964345875.1 uncultured Proteiniphilum sp. | reverse complement strand
GTTGGTTTGCCAATAAATATTATACCATTTTCGCGAGCCAACACATCAGCCACATTCACCCTGTCGGGCGAGTCGTGATTACCAGCAATTGCCACTACAGGAACTGTGCCATTTAGTGTAAGCTTTTTCAAGGTTTTGTAGAGCAGTTCAGTTGACGATATTGGAGGATTAAAGGCATCAAACAAATCGCCTGCCACAATCACCATGTCCACCGATTGATTCTCAGCAATTTCGCAAATTTCGGCCATCACCTTCACTTGTTCTTCATGACGACTAAAAAAATCCAAACGTTTGCCCAAGTGCCAATCAGCAGTATGTAGTATGCGCATAGTTATATTAGTTTATAGTT
The DNA here is from genome assembly GCA_964345875.1 of uncultured Proteiniphilum sp. Taxonomy (GTDB): domain Bacteria; phylum Bacteroidota; class Bacteroidia; order Bacteroidales; family Dysgonomonadaceae; genus Petrimonas. The sequence continues at coordinate 18,918 of CAYFTB010000030.1, read as the reverse complement.
CTATTTAAATACAAATTTAAGAATTATTCTTAGATTTAAATCCAATAGAACTATAAGCTCCTATATGAAAATGATTAATTTTCTATCGTATATTTGCACTTTAATTCAAATAAATTAGCATGCACACTCAATATTCGGATAAAATAATATCGCTAAAGCATCAAGAGAACAAACTCAGAAAGTTAAGTAAAACCTATCTATATGCTAAATTAATTTTCTTTGCACTAATGATTACTAGTGCTTACATGACAATCAATCAACCAAGTAATACAAATATCGCAGCTATTGTTTTATTTCTAATTGCTTATTTTGTTTCATATATTTTAGACGATAAGTGTAAGAAGAGAATAGATGCTATACGTAATATGCAAAAAGTATGTGAGAACGAAATAAGATACTTGAAAGGGGATTTCACAGCATTTAATTCAGGAACTGAGTATATTGATTCTAATCATGAGTTTTCTTATGATTTAGATATTTTTGGCCCCTCGTCATTATTTAATCGTATCAATAGGACTATTACTCAAGAAGGTAGTAATAAGCTGGCTAAAAAGTTCACAACTATAAATCAAAATAAAGATGATATAGATAATAACCAAAAAGCTATTGTTGAACTTAGTAAACAATTTGATTGGAGAATAAAATTTCTGTCACATCATCAAATTCAAACCAACTTAGGGTTGTTATCAGATTATATATTTAAAAATAAGAATAATAGGATGCTCGAAAGTTCAATACTACCTTATATATCTATTGTTCTTACTATAACTGCACTCGTGCTTAATATTTTTAATGTATTTCCTTTTTTGTGGTTTGTTGCGATGTTCTTAATACAACTTTTTATAACGATAACTGTATCTAAAGTATCCACAAAAACAAGTTCTAATACGGAACAGTTGTATAAAGAATATAAAGGAATTTTAGTTTTACTAAAAGATATTCACCAATTAGAATTCCAATCTAGTGTTTTAGTTGATTTAAAAAAGGAATTATTTAATCCTAAAGTTAACAGCCTAGAGTCATTCACTAGGCTTTCAAAAATACTAAGTTTATTTGATCAAAGAAGCAATGCTATTTTGTACTTATTATTGAATGGTGTTTTATTATATGATATACTTCTCATCAGAATGTTCAGGAAATGGGGTAATAAATATCTTTCACACGTTGGAGACTGGATAAATTGTATTGCAGAAATTGATGCGTTGGTAAGCTTGGCTACTTATTCATTTAATAATCCTAGCAACACATTAGCACAAGTAATAGATTATGAATCTGATGATATTATTCAAGCAGTCAATTTCTATCATCCGTTTTTGTCTCATGAAAAGGCTGTGTCTAATAGCTTTACATTAAAAAGATCAAATATAGCTATAGTTACAGGTGCAAACATGGCAGGCAAAAGCACATTTCTTAGGACAATTGGGGTTACATATATTTTGGCGAGCAATGGTGTGCCAGTGTGTGCCGAATCGTTTAAGTTTTCTCCTGTATCATTATTTTCAAGTATGCGTACATCTGACAATCTTTCACAAGATATATCTTATTTTAATGCAGAACTTATCAGATTAGAACAATTGATTAAACATGTCAAGAGTCATGATTTTACATTGATAATACTTGATGAGATATTGAAGGGTACCAATTCAAAAGATAAGCTTAAAGGTTCTACAATGTTTTTAGATGCTATATCCAAATATCCGATCTCTGCAGTAATAGCTACTCATGATCTTGAACTAGCTAAACTAGAGGACAAAGACAACTCCATCTATTCAAATTACTGTTTTGAAATAAACCTATCTGACGAAATCACCTATACCTACAAAATACAGCAAGGAGTGGCTCAAAACTTGAACGCATCATATTTGTTATCTAATATATTAAAAGACTTGCAATGATGAATTTAAAACAAATAACTTACTCCTATTCTGACTCCTGCTTCATCAGTACGTAACTGGTATCCATCTGCGTTGAAAGATAATATAGCATGGTGTTTATAAAATGGATTGATAAACAATGCAATGGGAATACTGCTAAAACTATACTGTGCCCCCACTCCAATCATTGCTCCCAAGCCTGACTGACTATCCATATTATAGTTATTTCCACTATTTATATCAATCAACAATCCAGCATTAAGAAAAAACCAATTGAAAAACTTTAGTCGTATTGTTGCAGGAACGGTTATCAAACTGTTTGATACGAGATAAGGTTTTGGCGCCTCAGGACCTAATGATGAATTACTAAACTCATACTTGAGGTGACTATACTCTATTCCGGTTTCAAAGTCAATTGCTTTAGAGATTGGGTGCACATAATTTATACCAATCGAATAGAAACCTTTGTCCTTATAACCTCCTGCACCATCCAAGGATTCCCAATAGAAAGCATTATTCGAACCTATTCCTGTATAGGTAATTCCAATTGATCTTTTAGATTGTTCTTGTCGTGCCATTATACTCATGGGTATTAAAAGAACAATTAATAGATATATGTTTTTTAGTCTCAAATAACATCTATTTTAAAGGTGTTAATAATTTGGCAGAATCAAGCTATCCTCATTTTTGTTTCAAAGTAACAGTTTCCTGTTTCACACCGCTTTTCACATAAACAGTAGCACTATTATCGTGCGAACCCTCTTTAGTGGTAATAGTCACTATAGAATTGCCCTTACCAGCTATTGGCCAAATAAAAAACCAATCTGTGGAGGGAGCTATTCCATAACCCAATTCTAAGCCTTCACTTTCTATGTGCCATTCTCCGCTGGCTATGATATTAAAGGTTTGTGAATCTTCACCCGACTCAAATGTTAATACATTTGGGCCTACATTTAACGGTACTCCATCATCTTTGGAGCATGAAAAACAAATAATACAAGAGAATAAGATAAATGATCTAAGTAAGAATGAATTCATAAAATATTATATTAAAACTAAGTTCGCATACTACTTAAAGATAGTATACATATTATAGATTGTATTCAACAAAAAACGTTGCTTAATTCCAAGACCTTAACATACTATATTTTTATTACTTAGCTAATTATGACAGCTAAACTTATAAC
>CAYFTB010000030.1:0-15757 GCA_964345875.1 uncultured Proteiniphilum sp. | reverse complement strand
TTTCTATTGTATAATGCCAATACAATAGAAATATAGCACAACTTTGTGCCATAAACGTTAGGTTTAATACTCACCAGATGGCATTTATATTCTTACGGATTTGAATTTATTTTTTGCACATAATTATCTAACACATATCGGAACGGATAAATCGCCCAGATATAGTTCTTTAAATAATTCCCGATTGTCTCTAGGGTTCGGAATGGTATTTTATATGATTAAAAGGATAATTTTTACTTCCAAATATCGCAAAATTAATGGACACAACTGCAGTCAAAGCAAACTTATTGCCACTTATGACATTATTGACCTTATGAATTAATCCATGTCCATTTGTGCCAAATTTTCTCAAGTGGTCCTTGCTTATATTTGCCTAGCCAATATATTGAAAATAACATTTGAACAATGAAAACTCCAAAAGCAATGACGATACTAAAGAAGTAGCCACAACGAGGTGCCAAGTAAAAGCCTACAGGTAAATAAATAAAAGCACCAAATATTGATTGAGTTATATAGTTTGTTAGACTCATTTTGCCATAATATCGAAGTCCTGACAAAATTTTTCTAATAATTACATTTTCATATACTATTACAAATAACGAAATAAGAATGAATGTAAATGATAGATTTTTCCATGCACCAAAAATGCCCAAGATGATTTGTTGCCCAGAAATGTTTTGCCTGCTAACAATCTTTGTTAGGATGACGAACAATAAAAATGATATTAAAGATGCAATTGCAACTCTTTTCCAAACGCGAATATTATCTAGGGAAGAAACAAAATATTGTTTTCGACCGATATAAAAACCCAACAAAAACAGCCCTGCAAATTGCATCAGAGAACCCGAATATATTGATGCCAAAATGGTTACCTTAAGTCCCATGGTTGCATTGAGCCATAAAAAATCAAAAATATTTCCATTTTTGGCATTATCAACAAGCATGCTATGCATAGCAGAATAATCGAAATCAGGTATTTGATGGGCATTATTGAATTGCGAAACAACAACGTTAGCCCATCCAAAGGGCTGAGCAATTAAAATTATTGAGAAAAGAAGGATGGCTCGATCACTCCAGTTACGACTAATCAACAACACTGGAGATACTATAACAAACAAAATTAAAACATCTCCTGCTAGAAAGAAGGCAGAATTGAAGATGGCAAAAACGGCTAGCAATATCATTCGCCACATGAAACGAGGACCAAAATCTTTACCAATCTTCTTCTGATTGTTGTGCTGAATAAAAAAAGAAAAACCGAAAAGAATTGTGAAAATAGCATAGGTTTTGCCCATAAACATCAACTGCACCGCTTTGAAAGATATTTTATCAAGCAGTCCCAACATCGGACTTGTTTCGGTCGGAAATTCAGGAAAATGAAAATGATCTATATTGTGAACTAGCAAGATGCCCAAAATTGCAAATCCTCGCAAAGCATCTACCACATCTATACGTTTGGTTTTGGTTTTCGAAATTATCATATCCTAAATGTGATTAATATTTCTAATGGATGACAAATGTAAATATTTACTATAAATTGAAGTATTAATATTTAAACAATTTACAACTTGAATTAAATTAAACACTCTATATTTGTACTTATTCACAAATAAATATTATGACTTCTTATTATATAAGTATTAATTTAATAATCGTGACTAAAACAAAATGAATCCTACAAAACAAAACAACAGACTGTTATCTTTGGATATTTTACGTGGCATCACTATTGCTGGTATGATTATGGTAAATAATCCTGGCTCGTGGAGCTACGTTTATGCTCCACTTCGTCACGCATCGTGGAATGGACTTACCCCCACAGATCTTGTATTCCCATTTTTTATGTTTATTATGGGTGTGTCCACCTTTATTTCTTTAAGAAAATACGACTTTAAGCTAAGCCGAGAAAGTATAAATAAAGTGATTTATCGTACTTTTATGATATTCTTTATCGGATTAGCGCTTGCATGGTTTGGTATGCTATGCCGAGGGCTGGCTACTGGTGAAAATATCATAATGGCGTCAACTGGGCATTTTGACACAATAAGAATACTAGGAGTGTTACAACGTTTGGCTATTGCTTATGGTTTTTCCGCATTTCTTGCTTTGGTTGTCAAACCTAAAAATATGGTTTGGGTGATTATTACTCTTCTTTTGGGATATTTTTTGATTTTATCATTTGGAAATGGATTTGATAGGTCAGAAAGTAATATTATATCCATCGTTGACAGAGCTATTCTTGGTGTTAATCATATGTATAGTGATACAGATGTTGAGGGTAACAGAATCCTATTTGACCCCGAGGGATTGCTTAGTAGTATTCCATCAATTGCTCATGTGTTAATAGGTTTTTTATTTGGCAAGATAATTATTGATAATAAGGATAACCATAAGCGTGTGGAAAAGATAATGATATGGGGTACTGTATTAGCATTCTCTGGTCTTTTACTTCAATACGGAGCACCATTGAATAAAAAGATATGGAGTCCAACATTTGTATTGACAACAACTGGCTTTGCTGCTCAGCTACTAGGTTTGCTTATTTGGATTATTGATATTAATAAGAAAGACAAATGGTGTAGGTTCTTCCATGCATTCGGCGTAAATCCATTGTTCGTTTATGTTTTGTCAGGAATATTGGCAAACATTGTTGGTAATATTAAAGTAAATTATTCAGGTGGAGCAACATCTTTGAAAGCATATACTTATGAGGTGTTAATTCAGCCATGGGCAGGTAATTATTTTGGTTCTTTAGTGTATGCTCTCCTATTCGTTTCAATATGTTGGTTAGCGGGTTATTTTTTGTATAAAAGGAATATCTATATCAAGATATAAAATAATAGTAATTAATGAATAAAATTTTAATTGCCGACAGTGGAGCTACAAAAGCTGACTGGTGTGTAGCAGAAAAAGGAAAAATTCTTTATCAGTTTAAAACAAAGGGCTTAAGTCCCATTTTTCAATCAATAGAAGAGATTTCTAAAGAAATCAAATCAGAGGTTCTACCACATGTCGAGAATATAAATATAAGTGCTGTTCATTTTTATGGTTCGGGATGTACGCATGAAAAGATTGAAGACATGACACATGCAATGAAACAATCATTTGTTAATGCCGATGTTGAAATTTACAGCGATCTTGTTGCTGTAGCACATGCCCTTTGTGGCAATAAAAAAGGTATTGCATGTATATTAGGTACAGGAAGCAACTCTTGTGAGTGGGATGGCAACAAAATTGTAAATCAAGTACCACCTCTTGGATTTATTTTGGGGGATGAAGGAAGTGGTGCAAATCTTGGGAAATTATTGGTTGGTGATATCCTCAAAAATCAATTGTCCAAAGAAATGAAAGATAAGTTTATGAAACAATTCAACCTCACTTACGCAGATATTATAGATAAAGTTTACCGACAGCCCTATCCAAGCAGGTTTTTATCTGGGATATCTCCTTTTGTGCTACAAAATATCAACAATCAATCCATCTACAGAATAGCGATGCGTAGTTTTAATGATTTTTTTGAGAGAAACATTATGCAATATGATATCAATAATAATAGTGTTAACTTTGTTGGCTCCATAGGTTGGCACTACTCTGAATTTATTATTGAGGCAGCTTCACATAAAAATATCAAAGTAGGTAAGATAGAACAATCACCAATGATGGGATTAATAAAGTATCACTCACAACAATAATTACAAAACTATTCTTCCATATCTTATTATATGACATTTACTAAAGTTACAGAGCAAACATCTAACTATAATGACTTAGACAAGAAGTCTATTCATGAACTTCTAACTGAAATTAATAATGAAGATCAAAAAGTGGCTTTGGCTGTGCAAAAGACACTACCTGAAGTGGAAACACTTGTCACAAATATTGTTTCACGAATGAAGAAGGGAGGCAGATTATTTTATGTAGGAGCAGGTACAAGTGGCAGACTTGGTGTGCTTGATGCATCCGAGATTCCTCCAACTTATGGCATGCCGCCTACTTATGTAATAGCTATTATAGCAGGTGGAAATAATGCACTTCGCAATCCTGTGGAAGATGCTGAAGATGCTGCTGATAAATCGTGGGAAGAATTATTAGCATACAATATTAACGATAATGATGTTGTAGTAGGTATTGCTGCATCTGGGACCACTCCTTATGTTATTGGAGCATTACGCAAGGCAAGACAAAACGGAATTCTTACTGGAGCAATATGCTGTAATCCAAATTCGCCAGTTGCAGACGAAGCAGAAATAAAAATAGAGGCTATTGTAGGTCCGGAGTATGTAACTGGAAGCACAAGAATGAAATCAGGTACGGCTCAGAAAATGATTCTAAATATGATTACTACCTCCACCATGATTAAGTTGGGACGAGTGAAAGGCAACAAAATGGTGAATATGCAACTAACAAACCAGAAACTAATAGATCGAGGTACACTAATGATTGTTGAAGAATTAGGTCTTACATATGAACAAGCTAATAATCTTCTGCTTCTTCATGGCAATGTAAAAGATGCAATTGACAACTATCACACAATTTAGTAACAAATAAAAGTATTTATGGCAATTATAATTAAAACAAAAACGCCCAATCAACTATTAGACATTCTTTACAAGGGTATTGAACAGTATAACGTAGGAAAATGGACAATGCTGCCTGATGGGCGAATAACTCCCTCATCCTTGTTATGGAAAAACGAAGCATTCTTAAAACCTCAGATATGGGTAGATGAAAATGAACTTAGATTTGGATTAATAAAAAGAAAAGACAGAAAACATATAACCTCAAAACTGTACACACACTTTCATTCAAAATTTGTAGAAATGATGCTATCTAACTTCGAATCAGAGTTTATAAGCATAACTGCTACATCTATGAAAGCAGACCCTGATGATTTTTAATTTACTAAAATATAATAACTTTATGCGACAATTATTATTAGTCACTTTAATCTTAACATTCTTCTTTCCTGTCTTTGCTCAGCAGTCTGATTATTCAATAGAAAGAGATATTAAATATTATTCGCAAGCTATAAACAGCAAGGATACTTACATTAATGAACGATGCAAGCTTGATATATATTATCCAACCAATAAAAAAGATTTTGCAACAGTTGTTTGGTTTCATGGTGGAGGAATAACAGGAGGCAACAAAGAACTGCCAGATGCGCTTAAGAATAAGGACCTGTGCATTATTGGTGTTAATTATAGATTATCGCCTAAGGTTGAAGCACCAGCATATATTGAGGATGCTGCAGCAGCAGTAGCTTGGGCTTTTAACAATATAGAAAAATATGGTGGAGACCCCGCTAAAATTTTTGTATCAGGACATTCTGCTGGTGGATATCTAGCAATGATGATTGGACTTGACAAAAGCTATCTAGCGAAACACAATATCGATGCAAATAAAATTGCAGGACTAATTCCTTTTAGCGGTCAAACTATAACTCATTTCACAATCCGCAAAGGACAAGGTATCAGAGACACACAACCAACTATTGATCAATACGCCCCATTATTTCATGTAAGATCAGATGCCCCACCTATGTTATTAATCACAGGCGACAGAGAGCATGAACTTTTAGGAAGATATGAAGAGAATGCCTATCTTATGAGAATGATGAAAGTAACAGGTAATAAAACGACTAGTTTGATTGAACTACAGGGCTATGGGCATGATATGACATATCCTGCATTCCCTCTGTTAATTAATTATTTAAAAGCAATTCTTAGTGATGGCAAATAACTTACTATAATGATGACTTATAAATAAATATATGATGAAATAAAACAACAAAGAGCCGGAATATACTTCCGACCCTTTGTTTATAGTAAATTTAGGACTAGTCAAGTATTGTATTATTGTTTAGCCTAAGAATGAAATTAGAACACCAGCAGCAACTGCAGATCCGATAACACCCGACACATTACTAGCCATACAATATTGTAAAATATGATTTGATTTGTCATGCTTAAGTGCAATTTCGTTTGCTACACGTGACGCCATAGGTACTGCACTCAGTCCTGTAGCCCCAACAAGTGGATTGATTTTCTTCTTAGCGAACATATTATATATTTTAACCGCAAAGATTCCACCTGCAACAGATATTGCAAATGCAAGAAACCCACCCACAATAATACCTATTGTTTGCATAGACAAAAATACCTCAGCAGTCATTGTAGCACCTACTGTAAGTCCTAAAAAGATGGTTGCACTATTCATTATAGGTCCTGATGCAGCTTCAGCCAATCGGCTAGTGTTAGCACCAATTTCTTTAACCAAGTTACCAAATAGAAGCATACCCACTAAAGGAGCAGAAGAAGGCACAAAAATAGCCACCACTACACCCAACACAATCGGAAAGATTATTTTAGCAGTTTTCAGATGCTTTATCTCATGCTTGGGCGGATATTGTTTATCCATCTTCTTCATATGAATTTTGAACTCACTCTTTGTCATCAACACATTGGCGACAATAGGAATAATCACAGGGACAAGTGCCATATATGAATATGCAGCAATAGCAATTGGACCTAGCAAATGAGGTGCTAGCTTAATTGTAGTGTAAATCGCAGTAGGACCATCGGCACCTCCAATAATTGCCAATGATGCCGCCTCTTTCATCTCAAAGCCAAAAAGCACTGCCACCAACAAAACGGTAAAAATACCAAGCTGTGCAGCACCGCCAAATAATGACAATTTAAGATTGCGAAGCATAGGACCAAAGTCAGTAAGTGCCCCTACCCCCATAAAGATAATAGGAGGCAACAGCCCAGTTTTTATCAGTGCATAATATAAGAAATTCATAATACCAAACTCGTGTGCAATATCCATCAGATTCATGTAACTGCCATCAGCAGCTTGCACAAGAGAATTGTCAACGATGCCCAAACCCGCCATAGGCAAGTTTGCAAGCATCACTCCAAAACCAATTGGAACTAATAACAATGGCTCGTATTGTTTTTTGATACCCAAATAGAGTAACAAAAACGAAATACAAAGCATCAGCACAATGCCCCAAGTTATATTCCCAAGGGCTGTCATATCAGCCAATTTCGTAAGTATATCCTGCATACTATTATTGCAATTTTACTAAAACATCATCTTCATCAACCGAGTCACCATTTGCATAGCAAATTTCTACAACTTTCCCGCTTGATTCAGCAGCAACGGCATTATATGTCTTCATTGACTCGATATATCCGATATGATCACCCTCATTTACTACATCACCTACTTTGATTGCAGTTTCAGATGAATCCTTTGTCAAAAAGAACTTACCTTCCAGAGGTGCTATTACCTCCTTTACTTCACCATTTGTTGAGGGAACAACTACAGGCATTTGAGGTTTGTTTTTATTTGTCATAGTATATTTAGATGGCTGCATCTGTATTCCATCATTCTCAGGATAGGAGATTTGAACCATGAATTCTTCATCACCAACATTAATCACCAACTGACGTGGCTGAAAATTAACTTCATTACCATTAGATGGTTGCTGTCCGTTAGCAATAAGTGACTTAGCCTCTTTGTCTGCTCTCTTCTTAGCTAGATCTTTTTCGAAATCTTCTTTTGCAGCACCTGATTTATATGCTCTGTATTGTTCAGGGTGCATTGCTAGTTCAAATAGTTCTTCATCATCCTGACCTAAATCCCATCCGTTCTTTTTCATTTCAGCACGGAATTCATCTAACTGATTTGGATACAAGTCCTGTGGATTACCTGTGAAGTATTCTTTATTGTTATCTTTGATTAATTGTTGGATCTCAGGATCAAGTTTGCCAGGCAACTGTCCAGTTCTGCCCACAATCATATCCCAGATGTTGTCGGCAATCATAGACCAGCGATCTCGACCTCTTTCAAGCTGCATAACGTTCATCAATGCTAGATTTTTTACATACTGACTAAAAGGCGTAACCAAAGGAGGATTACCAATCTTTGGCCATACGTATGAAACCTCATCAAATAGTTTTATTAGCAGATCATCAATAGATATTTCAGGCTTTCCATTCTTTACAAACCATTTATTCAATGATTGCAAGTTAGTCTCAAGATCGGACATTAAGCTTCCCATCATACCACCAGGCAATCCTGGAGCAATTAGTAAGGAATTCATTAATCTGTTCTTAGGATTAATATAAAGTCCTAGGAAATCATCAATAAACTCCTGTGTCAATGATCGAACTTTCATGTAAGCCTTCATATTGATATCAGCTACTTTGAATCCAGCATCTTTAAGCATTGCCTGAACTGCAAGTATATCAGCGTGCCCTGTTCCCCAAGCAAGTGGCTCCATAGCTGTGTCAATGTAATCAACACCTGCATAAGCCGCCTCAAGAATTGTTGCCATCTGGAATCCGGGACCCGCATGACCGTGATATGTAATTGGAATATTTGGATGTTTAGCTTTAATATTCTTAATTATTTTTCCAATTGATGCAGGACGGCCAATACCTGCCATATCCTTCACACAAATCTCATCAGCCCCCATACCAATAAGAGTGTCTGCAAGGTCTGTATAATATTCCACTGTGTGAACCTTTGAAACAGTAATACTTAATGAAGCTTGAGAAATCATTCCTGCCTCTTTAGCATATTTAATTGAAAGTTCAAGATTGCGAGGGTCGTTCAATCCATCAAAAGAACGAGCAATATCAGTACCTTGTTTCTTTTTTACTTTAAACATCAGCTGACGAACATCAGCAGGAACTGGATTCATACGGATTCCATTGAGTCCACGCTCAAGCATATGAGTTTGAATGCCAGCATCGTTGAATGGTTTTGTCCATTCTCTGACGGCTGTGTTTGGATTTTCGCCAAATAAAAGGTTGATCTGCTCAAATCCACCGCCATTTGTTTCTACACGAGCAAAACAACCCATATCGATTATTGCTGGTGCTACTTTTTTAAGTTGTGCTACCGTGGGTACATATTTCCCCGACGATTGCCACATATCTCTGTACAGTAAGCTAAATTTAATTTCCTTTGTCATCTTTGTTTTATGTTGATTATTTATTTTTCAATTTTATCTATCTGATCAATTTTGCCTTTTCCTCCTGTTATGGCTTCAACTGCTGCAATTACCGCTGCAATCTGTGCTTTGTTAGACGGTATTGCTTTACCGCTTACTATAGTTTTCTTTACTGCTATAGTCTCAACTGGCAAAAAACGATTTGTAAGTCTTATCACCGTGTTCCCTATAAACACTACGAGTGATAAAATCACAAAAACTGTTATCATTCCAACCAATAGCAGGCTGAATGCTTCATTTAAATGTTCCATAAAAAATATTTGTTTTAGATTGACAACCCAACGAATATAGTAGTCATAAAAAAAGCAACTTACAAACCCATCAGATAATTACAAAAATACAAAAACATTTTTGTTAAAAGAGTTTATATACTTTCAATATGATATATGTAGCTTTTTTTAAATCTTTTTACACAATTAGAAAATATAGCTATATACGATTTTATTTCTCAAACGATTCCCAGAGATTATCACTAGGAACTGGAGCCTCCACACTAATCTGTTTCTTAGACACTGGATGGATGAATGATATGCTTCTAGCATGAAGTGATATTCCTCCATCTATATTTGATCTTTCAGAACCATATTTCAAGTCACCCTTGATTGGACTACCTATTTTTGATAACTGCGAACGAATCTGATGATGACGACCAGTCTCTAAATCAATCTCAAGCAGATAATAATTATCAGACTTAGCAATCATCTTATAGTGCAATATTGACTTTTTTGTTCCTTTCTTTTCAACATCATATGCAGTTGACTTATTTGTTCTCTCATTTTTAATAAGATAGTGTACGAGAGTATCCTCAGTCTTTTGGGGAATATTCTTCACCAATGCCCAATATGTTTTGGTTATTTCATTATCCCTAAACATCTCATTAAGTCGAGTAAGTGCTTTGCTGGTTTTCGCAAACATCACAATGCCACTAGTAGGTCGATCAAGTCTGTGAGTAACGCCAAGATAAACATTGTTGGGCTTATTATATTTGACTTTAATATAATCTTTCACAATTTCCGAAAGAGGTTTGTCTCCAGTTTTGTCTCCCTGAACTATCTCACCCACTGCCTTGTTGACAATGATTATATGATTATCTTCGTAGAGTACTGTCATAATTTAACAATTTTGGAGTGGCAAGCTACCACTCCTTGATATGTTTGAAATTGTAATTATATTAACACTACATGTTCATTCCACCACATACATTGATAACCTGACCTGTAACATAGGCAGACATATCTGATGCAAGAAACAGAGTAGCATTAGCCACATCTTCTGCTTCACCAGCACGACGTAAAGGAATCTGCTTAGCCCATTCGTTGCGAACTTCTTCAGACAAAGACTCAGTCATATCAGTTGCTATAAATCCAGGAGTGATAGTGTTTACACGAATACCACGCGAACCCAACTCTTTAGCCATTGACTTGGACAATCCAATCATACCTGCTTTAGATGCAGCATAATTTCCCTGGCCAGCATTACCCGAAACACCCACTACAGAACCCATATTGATAATGCTACCCGATTTTTGACGCATCATTATTGGTGTAACAGCATGAATAAAGTTGAATGCCGATTTCAAATTTACATTAATAACCGTATCCCATTGTTCCTCGCTCATTCTCATCATTAGTCCGTCTCTTGTTATACCAGCATTATTTATCAGAATATCTATTCTTCCGAAATCCTCTTTCACAGCCTCCACCACTTTGTGTGCATCCTCAAAGCTTGCAGCATCTGACACATATCTTTTACCTATCACGCCCAGAGCTGCAATTTCATCTGCCACTGCTTGCCCTGCGTCGTCTTGTTTCGAATTTGTTATAGCCACATTCGCACCCTGAGCTGCCAGTTTCAGAGCTATGGCTTTGCCTATTCCTCTTGAAGCACCAGTAACCAGTGCTGTTTTTCCTTCTAATAATTTCATATTTAATTTATTTATTATTCAGTCCTTTAAAAATCAAATTATGTACTATTTCTCTATCTTCAGAGTTTTCATATCTCAAACTGAGTACACCTCTTATAGTAGGTACCTCCAAACCTTTAAGTGCATAATGCAATATCTCGGCAGTCTTTGATTTGTTAGACACATCAAAAACACCATCATTACATCCATCTGTCAGGATACTCTCCAAATATTTTATTTCTTTTTTGTCAAACTCTTTTCTAACGTTCTCCACAAGCCAAATATCACGAAAGAAGTCAGCTCTCAAAGTTCCATTTCGCGACACCACTTCTTTAATAACATTCAAACGAGCAAAGGTAAAGAGCATAAGCTTCTCGTCAGCGGCAAGATCTTTATTTATAACTGCCTCCAAAGCCTTATGTAGGCCTTCAAGCTCAAGTCCAATTACATCTCTATATATCTCTTTTTTGTTTTTAAAGTATGTGTATATTGTTCTTCTGCCATAGTTGGATATATCAGCAATTTCATTAATAGTTGTATTCTCAAAGCCTTGTTTAGCAAATAGCTGACGAGCTACTTCGAGTATATTTCTCTTTGTTTTAGATGTAGATATGGTCATATTTGGATGCACAGTTTTATAATGTTTGTGCAAATATAAAAAGAAAGTTTTAATCATGCTATATTTTCATATGGTTGTTTCTCAATGGACATAATCACTACACTATAAATAAGTAATTTGAACTGGTATATGAATAAACTATTCATGTCACCAATTTTCACAGCATTATTAAACTTTTAATGTATTTTACAGTCACACTCTGATAATAAATGGATAGTTTTTAAAATAGGTATAGCAAGAAATATTTTAATGAATAATTAGTATATTTCTAAAATGAATTGAACTTAATCAACAAAAAAATGTTTAAATATTGGATGGAACTTCTAATGTTATATGGATTGAACAATATCTGAAAATTAACACTACTACACAAGAATGCCAAATATTAGTATGTATTGTAAATACCATAAAGTATTATTTATATTTTTTGTTTTGCTAGCAACAATATCATGCAGCAAGACAGGGGAGTCTAATAATGAAGCTACTAATAATGCAACCATTACCAATTTACTAATCGAAGGAGCAAGCAATTCTCTCATCATTTATAAAAATGACACAATCCGTCTAAACGAGGAATTGGAAAATAGTATTAATACAAAAGATACGGTTAGACAAATAGCTATAAACAAGAGATTGGGAGAAATACATTCGGTCAATGTAAGCCACAAGGGTGCCATTTTACATTATCGAAAATACCTCTTGCTGGCTCAGGACATGCAAAACACAACTCATGAATTGTTGGCCTTAAATAGTCTGGCAAAAAGCTACGACAATATCAATATGAAAGATGAATCGTTTAGATTCTATTTTAATGCTCTTAGCAAGTCAGAGGCACTCAACAACCCAAACAAGCAAATTTCCATAGAAAAGGCTAAAACATATATCGGAATCGGCAGTATTTATGCAACATATGGCCAGTATAACAATGCTGAAGATTTTTTTGACAACGCACAGAAAATTGTAAGTAAATATAACGATAAAGAGCTTCAAGCCGACATATTTATGTGGAAAGGATATATAGAACAGGAAAAAAGATTATATGACTCTGCCAATGATTTATATAATAATGCCCTAGATATATACATTTCACTTAATTCTACAGCAGGATTGGGTTTTACCTTTCTGCGTCTTGGCGAATTAAACCTAGCTCTCAACAATTACGAGGGAGCAATTATAAATCTTAATAATGCTCTTTCAACGCTAGTAGGTACTACAGAGGTAGTAAACTTAATGAAAACAAATATTACTCTGGGTAACGCTTATGCTAAAATTCATAATTATGAACAAGCAGAGAAATATACTCTTAATGGTGAAAAAATAGCTAGCTCTCTAAATCTGTCCAACTACTTGCAAGATATCAGCTACGCACTATCAAATATATATAAAGCACAAAACAAAAAAGATTTATCTGAACATTACCACGCAATGGGTCATAAATATGTAGATCAGATTAATAGCAGGAATATTGAAGTTTATCTGTTCAATACTTACATGGAATATGAACGAAGCAAAAACAAGCAGGAAATTGACAATTTAATTATAGAACATAAGATGCGTAGCAAAATGAAAAATATAGTCATCATTGCTACTACAACTATCATAGTTTTATTTTTGCTTGCAATAATAATCTACTTCCACTATTTGAGAATGAAAAAGGAGAAGACTAATGCTATTATTGCTTCTGCTCACCATAGAATGGACCTTTATGATTTGATAAGCGAAGAATTAAAATCACCCATTACAATAATTTCAGGGCTAGTAAGCAAACTCAAAACAAACCTTACTGACGGTGCAACAACCAAAAACGTAATAGATCTTGACATTATAGATACTCAAACTCAGCGAATATCTTTTCTAGTAAATGAAACCCTTATGATATCCAGTAACAATGATAAGATTCTGGGTAAATGGGTGTTTGGCAATATTAATGATTATCTACAATTTATACTTTTTAGTTTTAAGGATGAGGCAGAAATCAAAGGAATCAAACTATTATTCATGAGTAATTACGAAGAAATAAATATGCCTTTTTGCACTGAAAGATTAAGACTTGTATTTAATAATATTGTTTTGCTATTATTGGAAGAAAGCGTAAAGAATGACAAAATTATTCTTAGTATAAATCAGAGTAAAAATGAAAAAACATGTCATATCAATTTAGCTCTTATAAAAAGTGATAAGGCTAGCACTGATATTCCCGAAATATTCAAGGATGTTATATCTGAGAATGACATGCAAAAGAGAGCGTATTTCTCTTCTGTAAACTCCAAATTCATCGATCAGTTAATCAAGGATATGCATGGTTCACTATCGATTCATTATAATAATGAAAATAACATATCATTTAATGTAGATCTAAACATAAGTGCTAGCGAGTCATACGAAAAGTACAATCCGCTAATACATGATGATAATATATCCGTAGAAAGCTCGGAAGTGCTAAAAAAAGAACTTAAGCATTATTCGCCCGAAATAAAAGATACTAGCAAGAAGACCGTATTGATTGTGGAGGATAATCATTTTTTGAGCTTTTATATTTTCACAATGCTCCATGAAAAATATAATGTAGTCATAGTGATGAATGGCAAAGAGGCTCTTGCCGAAATTGATAAAAATATACCCGACATTGTTATTACAAAACTATTTTTATCTGATTTTGATGGCAATCAATTAACCGAAGCTTTGAAAAAAGCCAGTACAACAAGCAATATTCCTGTGGTAATGATCACTTCTAGAGGATCAAAAGATAGCCGTATATCTTCAATCAAGTCAGGTGTTGATGCTTTTTTGACAAAGCCTTTTGCTGAAGATGAATTGAAGGCTATTGTAAATCAGCTGATCGAATCCAGAACAAAAATTGAAAAAGCAAACAAAAAGAAAGTTGTTGAATCTGTTGATCCAATAGAAGTAAATAAAGAATTTGATAAAGAGGACTATACTTTTATTCAAAAGATTAGCGACATAATATACCATGAAATCAACAATAACGACCTATCTCCTCAGATGATTGCAGACAAAATGTTTATGAGTACTTCAAATCTTAATCGCAAGATAAAATCAATAACAGATTTAAGCACCACTGGATATATTCTGAATTTGCGTCTCAATAGGGCAAAAAAACTACTTACAGGCACTCAAAAGCAGATTGGAGAAATAGCTATGGAATGTGGTTTTAGTGATTTTGCATACTTCTCTCGAACATTTAAAAAAGAGTTTGGAATAACTCCGTCACAATATCAACGTATAGGAGTTGAATAAGCATCTTAAAACTTTACCTAATCGGGTAATGCGACATGCTTAAAGTCTTTATATCATTGATTTTCGGTAACAGAGAGTAACTACTAAAAGTAAACCCCGATACAATATACTTGCATCGGGGTTTATAATATAAACATGATTATTGTCTAATCAGCAGGGGTTAGCGCAAGAAAAGGAACAAACACAAATGCTTCATCAAATAACTTATACACCTCTGTGTAGTTTTTGTCATTAAAAGCTTTTCCAATATCCGTACGTGCATTGTCAATTATTGCATTAGGAATATAAGCAATTGTATCATTGTTTTTGTCAGTAATCACAACATTAAAGGAGTTTATAAAATCTTTCTTATACTCTCCTTCCTTTGTAATAATTTCAACTCCAAACATCTTTAGAGCTGGAGTTTTAAAGTCTTTTTGATGCTCATTAAAACTACGTTCCACATTATTAGGTTCTTCTGAATATACATTATCTATAAAATGTGATTGCCACTTAATATTTAATGCTTGTTGAACAACTTCAAGTGCAGTAAGTCCCTCAATTGTTGCCTTTGTATCAAGACCTGATTTGATAGTTATCATAGCATTTGGGTTCAATTTGCCCTTGCCAGTTTCAGGCTCCTTTTTGTCGCAACTAAATAATGCGACTGTCATAATTAAAATAAATAATAAGTTTCTCATAAGTTTGTGCTTAAAAGTTTAATACAAAAGTAATCATTAATGTGGACAATGACCCTACGAAAATAAACCTTCCTAATTAAGGATCTGAAAAGCCCAACTATAATCTTATTTACTCTTGCCTGTTTCGGACTAATATTAGCTACTCATAATATTCATATAGTTATAAATTTTGAAACCCCGTCCTCGTTAGGAGATTAGAGAGGAATGATTATTCAATATATATCCATGATTTTCAGCACAAAATTGAAGTAGATTTCTATTATATAAGG
>CAYFTB010000029.1:12227-19573 GCA_964345875.1 uncultured Proteiniphilum sp. | reverse complement strand
TATGACATTTCAGTTTAAGATTCAAATTAAAGGTATATCTAAGCCACCAGTCTGGCGGCGGGTAAGGGTGAACTCAGAAGTAAGCTTTAGAGATATGCACAACCTGATTCAATTGGCGTTTGGATGGGATTTTAGTCATCTATACTCTTTTTCCGAAAAGGCTTTTTCTAATCGATTCAGTATAGAGGATCCAGAGTTTATGGATGATATGTTTGATAGTGATACCGCGGACTCTTCAAAGGTGAAGTTGAAAGATATTTTTAAAAAAGAGAAACAGCAATATACTTATGTGTATGATTTTGGAGATTCGTGGGAACACAAGATTACGCTTGAGAAGATAATCAAAGATGAGTTGTTGATGTTTCCTGTTTGTATGGATGGTAAGGGGCAGTGCCCACCCGAAGACTGTGGTGGTGTTGGTGGCTACGAGTATATGAAGGAAGTGTTGAGTAATCCTGCTGATCCCGAATATGAGAATATGCTTGAGTGGCTCTTTATAGATGAGGGTGAGAGTTGGGACCCCCATGAATTTGACATTGAAGAGGTAAATGAAGTATTGAGAGAAGAATGGAGTCTTGGGGAGTCATTCTTGTTCTAGAGAGTATATTATATAGAAAATCAAACCAAACTATAAAAAAATGACAGAAAAAAAAGTATTTGTGGCTTCGGAAGAAGCTAAGGGTAAGGCGAAACAGTTGAGACTGTTTGCTATGTTGGCGTGGATAATTGCAATTGCGGGCGAGGTGTTTGCAATTTTGAAGCTTATAAGCAACGAAACAATGGTGATGTTGATTGTGGCTATTGTGGTAATAATGATACTAGCGATAGTCGGGTCGGTGCTATGGAAAAAGTCTAATAGACTTGATCCCGCTTCTGAAAAGGATAAGTTTAGATTTTTTGTGCAAAATCAACTTGGTGCAATCATGGCAGTCCTGGCTTTCTTGCCATTGGTTATTCTTATATTCACTAATAAGGATTTGGATGGAAAGACTAAAGGCATTGCAGGTACAATTGGTGTGGTGGCATTGTTGATTGCAGGTATTTCGGGTGTAGATTTTAATCCTCCATCGGTAGAAAAATATACTGAACAGATTAATGCACAAACAGATTTGATTAAAAATTTGAATAATGGTGTTGACTTTGTGTATTGGACTAACAAGGGTAATAAATATCATCTAGATTCGGATTGTCAGCATATCAGAGGGAGAGAGCAACATAGTGGCACAGTGTCTGAGGCTTGGGATGAAAGAAAGATTGGCGACTCTGAATTGTGTGCTACCTGCAGAAAGGCTGCGGAGAAGAAATTAGGAGCAGTTCCAGCGGCAGATGAAAGCGGAGATAATGTGGAGGTGGATGAGGCTGCCTAGTATTAGAATAGTATAAAAATAAAAAAGACTGCAAGAAAATGATTTAGTCATTGCTTGCGGTCTTTTTTTGTATGATAACAGATAAAGGTTTGCCTATATCTTGTCGTAAGGGAGACTTGCAATAAGGTCGGAAACTTTGTCAAGACCTTCTTTAAGTGGTTTTGAAATCATCCCCTTCATTATTGAGTTAACCTCTGATCGAATTGTTATCTTCATTTTGGTGTCATTTTCGGATTTCTGCACTAGTTGAATCCAGAGGAATGTTTCGAAAGGAAAATCTTCTGATTTAAACTTAACCAGTTTGTTAGCCTCACGCTCAATTATTCTGAATTTTACTTCACCCACAGGGCTGATATTAAATGAACATGTGTCGCTGTCAAACTTAAAGTCTTTAATCTTGTCCTGTGGAATTTGATCTTTTACCAGTTCCAGCTTGTTTAGATCTGAAAGCACTCTGAAGACATCCTCTTCATTGTGAGGAATAGTTTTAATATCGCTTACAAATTCGGTCATATATTATTTTTTATTTTTTGTAGATGTTATTTCCACTTGTCTGGAGCTTTTCTCCAGTCTTGAAGTGTACTCAATTCAGACTCTTCTATATAGTCAATTCGCAAAGCTTCGTCAAGAACAGCGTTATAGTTAGTTAGAGTTGTTAGATTTACTCTTGCTTCGTTCATGCTTTCTTCTGCCACAGGGAAGTTATAAGTGAAAATTGCAACCATACCAAGCACATCCGAACCAGATTGGCGAATTGCATCAACAGCTTTCAAACTGCTCATACCTGTTGATACCAAGTCTTCTACAACTACCACTTTTTGTTTTGGCTTAAGATCGCCTTCAATCATATTCTCAAGTCCATGTCCCTTTGGTGCCGAGCGAACATATACAAACGGAAGACCCAAAACATCGGCAACAATTGCACCCGGAGCTATAGCACCTGTGGCTACACCTGCAATGGCTTCTACATTTGGATATTTTTCTAAAATAATTCGGGCAAATTCAACTTTAATGAAGTTACGCACTTCGGGGTACGACATGATTTTTCTATTATCACAATATATTGGAGATTTCCATCCCGAAGCCCATGTGAATGGGTTAGAGGGCTGTAATTTGATTGCTTTAATTTTTAATAGTTTGTCAGCTGTTAGCTTTTCTACAGTGTTCATAATGTCAATTTGTCTTTTAATTATCGGATTTGTTGCAAAAATAGTGGTTTTTATTGTGAAGTTTGGAGTTTTGGATGAAAAGATTTATTAATCTCAAACTCGGCATAAATTGAAAAAGTATTATTTTGGAGCACGCGATTAGATTAAGTGAATTATTGTAGTCTCTAAAGAACTATTTGGTACAATAGAAACAATCAGGTACAGTTCAAAAAAGTATGCTGGAATAACAAATCTGTATCAGCCTTAATAAAAAGATTGTGGTGGTGCAATATACAGGAGCCAGCAAGAATAAAATATCTCTCAGGGAAAAATATGACCAAGCGGTAATGCTTAAATCTTAGACTATAATGCTATTGTATTTGTGTTACATAGTGAAAATCTACATGTTGATTTCGATTGTTCGTGTCTTATACAGTACAAATACACATGTGGATTTTGATTGTTCGAGTCTTATATAATACAAATCTACATATAGAATTACATTGTTCGTACCAAATACAATAGAAGTTGACATGTGGATTTTAATTGTTCGTGATACGAACAATTAAAATCTATCAGTGAATTTATCCACAAAAAATAAATATGTTATAGAAGTATATAATTAATATGATGGTGAGAAAATAGATTGTTCCACTAACAATAGGAGTATGGTGATGCTGAGCTTAGTTTATTATTTATTGATGAATATTTGCTTACTCCCATGAATACATAGTCATATTAGTATGATACTTTTAGTATCCATTAAGTGAATTAAACTTGCTTTGGAATCTAATTGAAAGTATCTAGATTAAAAAAATGTTTTCTATTGCGCCTCTCCAATTGTGGCTACACTTATTTTGGTGTTTTTGGCTTTAAGTATTGCGTTTGCACTTGCTTCGATGGTTGAGCCTGTCGTAATAATATCATCAACAAGTAATATGTGTTTGTTCGTAAATTGATCAGGATTGATGATGTCGAATATTCCTTCAACATTTTCCCATCTTTGAGATTTTGATAGTTTGGTTTGTGTGGGGTTGTGAATTTTTCGTATAAGGTTGTTGGACACTACGGGGATATTTGTGGAAAGCGATATCCCTTTTGAGATTATCTCCGATTGATTGTATCCTCTTTGTTTGATTTTTTTGGAATGTAGAGGCACAGGCACTATATAGTCAATAGTCTTTATAAATTCGCTACCCACGAGATCTTTTCCGAATAGAGAGCCTAACTTTACACCAGCCTGCTTGTTGCCCTTGTATTTCAAATCGTGAATGATAGGCTGAATAATACCTCCACTGTTGAACTTGCAAAATGTGGCAATCCTTTCAAAAGGAAACCTACCGGCCATTAGTGTTTCAGCAGAGTTGTTATTGACTAAAAAGTTGTTTGTGCGTGGTAGTGAGTACGAGCAGTTTAGGCAGATAGTGTCTTCTGTGCTTAACAGATTTTGATGGCATACTATGCAGGTGTTAGAGTAGAAAAGATGTAGCAGTTCCTTGAGTAGTTGTTTTACCATGGTTCATCTTCTGGTATTGAGATTTTATCAAGACATTTTATAATATCTGGCATTGCGAAGCCTCTGCCGAGAGCAAATCTGATGACTTTGTTGCGTTTGTCGTTAACCGTTTTTCCTTTCACACTTCTGTATTTCTGCTCAATGATTGTCATGAGGTTTTCTGTGAGGGTATTGGATTCTAGTTTAGATAAACATGCGTTGATTATATCGTCAGAAATTTGTTTTTGTCTTAGTGTGTATCTTATCTTAATAACCCCCCACTTTGAGAAACGCACTTTGTCGCTGATATAGCTTTGGACGTATCGCTCGTCATCTATAAATTTATTTTTTTTTAGCTCTGCGATTATTTTTTCAATATTATCGGCAGGTATTTGCAGTTTATATAGCTTTTGCTTGATGTCGAATGTACAGTATTCTTTTTTTGCACAAATGCTCATCATTCGCGACAATGCATTCTTTTCTGAAATAGGCTTCTTTTCTTCGATGTTCATTTGATCAGGACTTTTGTGCTTTTATCATTCTATAATTGCCAAACAAATCTAATTTGAGTTCTACATTGTGGTAGCCGTAATTAAGTAACATTTGTTTGGTTTCGTGAGCGAAGTATTGATTTATTTCGAAATATAACCTGCCACCTGGATTAAGATTGTTTTTTGCAAATGAAGCTATCTTTTCATAAAACAACAGTGGCTCGTGGTTTGGAACAAACAAAGCTGTTGCGGGCTCATATTTTAATACGTTATCTTGCATTTTTTCTTTTTCAGCCTCAGTTATATAGGGGGGATTGCTTACGATGACATCAAATGATTTTGATGCAGAGTCAGTTTTAAGAATATCTTTTATTTCGAATGTAACTTTAGTCTTGTTGGCATTCGCATTGTTTTGTGCCACGTATATAGCTTCAGTAGAAATATCCCATCCGTAAACTGAGGCTTTTGGCATGCTGTTTGCTAGTGATATTGCGATACATCCGCTGCCGGTGCCTATGTCAAGTATGGATATGTTGTGGTCAGGCTCACTGTTGACAATCCAGTATATAAGTTCTTCTGTTTCGGGACGAGGTATGAGCACGTTTCTGTTAACAGTGAATTTAAGATTGTAAAATTCACACTCACCAAGTATATACTGTATTGGTTCGTATTCCTTTAGTTTATTTAATATTTTATCAAGATCATTAATCTGTTCATTAGATAAATTACTAAGTTTGTATGTCAGAGAGTCAACCAAGTTTAAATTGAACCGTGTTTGAAGGATTAGTCTTGTGATAGCTGTAATCTCTTGCTGCGGATAAAGTGATTGTAGTTCGTTTTTTATATGATCTCTGATACTTAGCATTGTCAAGAGCCTTTTTTATTTTAATTAATAAGCAAAGATATACAAAAATGAATATTGACGAGAAATATATGTGGAGATGTTTGTATCTCGCTTCAAAGGGTGGGGGCAACGTAAAACCTAATCCCAAAGTTGGGGCTGTGATTGTGGAAGGCGGTGAGATAATAGGAGAGGGTTATCATCGACAATTTGGTGAGTCTCATGCAGAGGTAAATGCTGTTGCGTCAGTCTCAGACCTAGAAAGGTTGAAGTCATCTACAATGTATGTGTCATTGGAGCCTTGTGCTCATTATGGCAAAACTCCGCCATGTGCTCATCTTATTGTTAGAAGTGGAATCCCTAAAGTGGTGGTTGCAATTGCCGATCCCAATCCTGCTGTGTCCGGAAAAGGAATTAAGATATTGAGAGATGCGGGTATTGAGGTTGAGGTGGGGGTGCTGGAAGAAGAGGCTTCCGAATTGAATAAGATGTTTTTAGTGAATCAGATTCATAAGCGTCCGTTTGTTATATTGAAATGGGCTCAAAGCAGGGATGGATATGTAGATATTAAGAGGAAGGATGGAGATAGCAAAGAGGCTGTTGTGTTCTCTAATAATCTGTCCTCTGTTTTTGTGCATAAAATACGTACTGAGGTTCAGGGGATAATGGTGGGCACTAATACTGCTCTCCTTGATAATCCTAGCCTTACTGCTCGTCATTGGAATGGCGGAAATCCTGTTAGAATAGTATTGGACAGATATGGCAGGCTGCCAAGCAATCTTGAATTATTTGATGGAGTGTATGATACAATAGTTTTTACACAAGAGGAGAATAATGCATTGTATGGAAAGGTAAAGCAGGCGGTTATTAATTTTAAATCTGATGTTATTGGTCAAATTTTGAGTTATTTGTATGATGATAAAATCTACTCAATTATAGTCGAGGGCGGAACGTCGTTACTTAATAGCTTTGTCGATATGGGATTGTGGGACGAAGCATATGTAGAGGTTGCACCGTTTGATATTTCGGATGGTATAAAAGCTCCGGAATTAAACTTGACTGGAAGTAAAGATATTTGGTTCGAAGATAACGTTATTCACCATGTAAAGAATAAAATAACTCAAAATATTATTTAAATGTTTGCTTTGTTATGGTTAAAGCAGAAAATCTTTTTACTTTTGCAAAGCTTATATTTATTGTGCAATATATATTGAAACAAATGATTTTTAAATATCTCTGCCGTACTGCCGGTGTATTTTTGTGGGTGTTAATACTTACTTCATGTCTGGGCTCTAATTCTCATGAATTGGAATTGTCTTCAGATGCTCAGATATATACTTTTAGTGTGTCATCGGTTGTTGATTCAAATAACTATTTCTCAGATACCAAATTCAGTATAGATCAAATCAACGGACGTATATTTAACCGTGATTCTCTACCGTATCTTTTTGATGTAGATAGTATAAAGGTTGCTATAGACGGTAATTCTACTTATGGATACACAAGTATTGAGTTTAATCTTAGAGATGCTGACAGCACTTATAAGTGGAATGGTAAGGATTCGGTCTCGCTGCACAGATTAAAATCTATTGAAACAACAGCTGAGGATGGCAAGACTAAATTGAAGTACGAAGTCTCTATTAATATCCATCAGCAAGATCCTTATGTAATTAACTGGGATAATATCGATAATGATTATATTCAATCTCCCTCAGAACAAAAGACAATCTCTTTTAGAGATAAGTTTATAACATATTATAAGCAAAGTGGCCAAGTTAAGGCTTCTGGAGCATCATCTAGCAAAGGAAATGACTGGGCAAATCTTACAGTTACTGGCCTACCTATGACTGTCGATTTAAGTTCTATCTTGTCAGTAACAAACGATGCTGAGTCTGCAATATATGCTCTTGATGTTAATAATGATGTGTATTTGTCAACAGATGGTGGTGTGTGGAATAAGATTGATACAGATTATTCTGTTAAGGCAATTTATGGTGAGCTACC
>CAYFTB010000029.1:0-12127 GCA_964345875.1 uncultured Proteiniphilum sp. | reverse complement strand
GAGAATCATTCACTTCCAGAAAATTTCAAGTTGAGAGAAGGTACAGATGTAATTTCGGATTCTAGTAATTTTATGTGGATTTTCGGTGGAAAATCGGTCGCTAATAACAACCAGTTGGTAGAAGTGTGGCGTGGTCGACTGAACAAGTTGGCCAACAAATATTAATGTTGAATACTTTAAAGGAGGAAACCACGTTATAATAGGACAAGCTAATTATCTTTATAATGAAAATAAATAACTTAGTCTTATTGCTAGTTCTTATTATTACCCTTGTCTCCTTTGAGAATCTAAATGCTCAGGAATATAAATATGAGATAGGAGGTGCCATAGGAACTTCTTTTTATATCGGAGATGCCAACAGAACAAAGCCGTTCTTAAATGCTCATCCTTCTGCAGGGCTGATTCATAGGTATAACATGAATTTGAACTGGGCATTGAAATCAAACTTTGTTGTTGGTGCTGTATCTGGTGATACAGAATATTCAGGAAACACGTTTCCAAATAATAACGAGTCTTCTTTTAAAAGAACATTCTTTGATATAGGGGGACAGGTTGAATATAACTTATTTCCTTATAGTGACGAGTTTGGCTACTTAGGTACAAGGTTGTATAGCCCTTACTTGTTTACTGGTCTAGGATTATCTATGGCAACAGGAGAAAGTATGTTTTTCAATGTAAATATTCCTATAGGTGTTGGAATTAAATATAAGGTTAGAAACAAATTGAACATTGGTCTTGAATTCTCTGTGCGAAAGTTGTTTGGAGATAATTTTGATGTAACAAACAATAAAGATGAATGGAATCTGGATGCCCCGTTTGGAATTAAGAGCAGTGTGATGAAGAATACTGACTGGTACTCTGTTACAATGCTTTTTATCACTTGGGAGTTTGGGAATAAATTTAATCCTTGTTGTTCGAGTTATTAAGAGAATAGATATAATTATATGTCATTGATAGGCAAAATAGATAAAAATAATATTCCCAACCATGTCGCAATTATCATGGATGGAAATGGACGATGGGCTAAAGAGAGAGGCTTGGAAAGAAGTGATGGGCATCGAAAAGGTGTCGACTCAGTTCGTGAAGTGGTTGAGGCTGCTGTCAAAGCTAATGTCAAATGGCTTACGATATATGCCTTTTCTACCGAAAACTGGTTTAGACCGGATGACGAGATCAACACTTTGATGGAGTTGATGGTGTATGCAATAGTGAAAGAGACTCCCGATTTGATTAAGAATGGAGTTAGATTAAAGTTTATTGGTGACATAGACCGTTTGCCCGAAAATACTAGGAAATCTATTAAGGATGGTATGGAGCAAACCTCGCAATGTTCTAATATTACCCTTGCTGTGGCTATAAGCTACTCTTCGAGATGGGAACTTAGCGAAGCTACAAGATTAATATGTGAGGATGTAAAGAAAGGCGTTTTGACAGAGTCTGATATAGATGAAAATGTTTTGAATAAATATATTGGTAATATGGGGGTTCCTGATGTTGACTTGCTTGTAAGAACTGGAGGTGATGTTAGAATTAGTAATTTTCTTCTTTGGCAGTCGGCGTATGCAGAACTATACTTTACCAACACCTATTGGCCAGATTTTGGAACTGAACAATTATTTGAATCAATCATATATTACCAAACCAAAGAGCGTAGGTTTGGACAAACAAGTGAACAATTAGAAACTAAAAAAGAAAATATATAGCGCTAGTGCAAATTTATTGCATCGTAATAAAAAGATAACAATGTTAAGGAAGACATATCATTTAGTATTTATATTAGCCTTTTTCACGCGTTTTCTGTCGTTTGGGCAAATTGCAACAAACGATAGTGTTATAGCGAAACAATCGGGTGATCTGCCCGTTGTGAACTATTCTGCTACTCCTAAGAAATATATAATAGCAGGTTTGGAAGTCACTGGAGTTGAAGGAACAATGTACGAGGATCAACACTTTGTGCTGTTTGGTTATTCAGGTTTAACTGTAGGACAGGAGATTCAAATACCAGGTGAGGACATAACTAATGCTGTAAAACGATTCTGGCGATT
Source organism: uncultured Proteiniphilum sp. (assembly GCA_964345875.1). Lineage (GTDB taxonomy): Bacteria > Bacteroidota > Bacteroidia > Bacteroidales > Dysgonomonadaceae > Petrimonas. The sequence goes on along the minus strand of CAYFTB010000029.1, from coordinate 10,082 downwards.
GGGACTTTTCTCCGATGCGAAGATTCTTCAAACTAAGATTGAGGGAGATAGTGTGTGGTTAGAAATCAGATTAATAGATAGACCTAGGGTGTCGGACATCAGATATTCTGGGATGAAGAAAAGTGAGCGTGAAGATATAGAGAAGAAGGTTGCGATGGTGAAGGGAAATCAGATAACACCTAACCAAATTAATAGTGCTAAAACAATTATTGAAAGATATTTTGATGATAAAGGTTTTGGTGAAGCTAAGGTATCTATAGTGGAACGTCCTGATGTCAGTGGAAAAAACATGGTAATTCTTGATATTGATGTTGATAAGAAAGAAAAAATCAAGGTCAACAAAATAAATATTCAAGGAAATGAGGCTATTTCCGATAGCAAATTGAAGTGGGCTATGAAAAAAACTAATGAAAAGGGTAATCTTAAACATCTTTTCAGGAGTAAAAAGTTTGTGGAAAACTTATATAAGGAGGATAAGGTAAATTTAATAAATAAATATCACGAGTTTGGTTATCGTGATGCTGAGATAATTAGCGACTCTGTTTTTAAAGTAGATGATAAAACTGTAGGGATTAATATTGTTATTGATGAGGGACCAAAATATCATATCAGATCTATAAACTGGGTAGGTAACACACAATACAATTCATATGAACTGAACAGATCCTTGAATATGAATTCGGGTGATGTCTATAATCAAAAGAAATTATCTGAACGTTTGCTGAATGATGAAGACGCAGCTATCAATTTATACCAAAATCAGGGATACTTATTCTCTAATATTGATCCAATTGAGATTAATGTGGAAAATGATTCAGTTGACCTTGAGTTAAGAGTTTTCGAAGGACCTAAGGCAACAATTAAGAATGTAATTATTCAGGGTAATGACAGGCTTTATGAGGATGTGATTAGAAGAGAGTTACAGACTAAGCCTGGTGCAGTTTTTAGTAAAGAAGATTTGATAAGATCTGTGAGAGAAATTGCTCAAACTGGTCACTTTGACCCTGAAAATCTTCAACCTGGAGTTGTGCCTAATCAAGAGGATGGAACTGTTGATTTGACTTACCCATTAATTTCTAAAGGTAACGACCAGATTGAGTTCTCAGCTGGTTGGGGAGTTACGGGACTTGTAGGTAAGCTTAGTCTTAAGCTAAACAACTTCTCTATTAAAAACTTGATCGACCGTCAAAACTATAGGGGAATTATTCCTCAGGGTGATGGGCAGACATTGATATTGAGTGGACAAACTAACGGACAGTATTATCAATCATATCAATTCTCGTTTATGGACCCATGGTTTGGTGGCAAAAGACCAAATAATTTCTCATTAAACGGATATTATTCAAGATACACTGGATTGAACTCCAATTTTTATGCTCAAAATAATCCTTATATGTATGGTGGATATGATCCGTATAATCCTTACTATGGAGGTGGTTACGGTGGTGGCTATGGTGGCTATGGTGGCTATGGCGGATACGGCGGCTATGGAGGCGGCTACTATCAGGATATGATGGACTATGCACTTGATCCTAACGAGGTTTTTGAGATTATTGGTGCTTCAATAGGTTATGGTAAAAGACTTGATTGGCCTGATGATTATTTCCAAATTATGGGTGAGTTTGGTTATCAGCGTTATAATCTTAAAAACTGGTCTTCGTGGAATCAGTTCCCATTTTCTACGGGAAATAGTAATAGTATTACATTGGGTATAACTCTTGCACGTAATTCTATCGATAATCCTATTTATACTCGTATGGGTTCTGAGTTCACTTTAAGTGTATCAGCAACTCCACCATTCTCAATGATAGATGGAAAAGATTATACTAAAATGTCGGACAGAGATCCTGCAAAATATAAATGGAATGAGTATCATAAGTGGAAATTTAAAGCTAGAACTTATACGCCACTTGCTCCTCTAAATACAGTAAAAAGAACTCCCGTTTTAGCTACAAGGGTTGAATATGGATTCTTAGGACACTACAATAAGAACAAGCTTACTCCTTTTGAAACATTCGATGTGGGTGGAGATGGAATGAGTGGATATTCATCATCTTTCGCAACCGAAAATGTGGCACTTCGTGGTTATGATAATAACTCTATTGCTCAATCAGCAAGAGCATATACTCGTCTTGGTGTTGAGTTGAGATATCCTGTTATATTAGAGCCTAACTCTACAATTTATGCTCTCGGATTTGTTGAAGCGGGAAATGCGTGGTATGATTTGAAAGATTTTAATCCTTTTGACTTGAAGCGTTCTGCTGGAGTTGGTGCACGTATATTTCTTCCAATGATTGGTTTGATGGGTATTGACTGGGCATATGGTTTCGATCCTATTAGAGGAAGCAGAACGTCTAGCGGAAGTCAATTTCACTTTATTATAGGACAAGAGTTTTAATTATTTAGCAATATTTATCAATTCCAATATAAACGTATCAATACATTATCAGTCTTACACTCTATATAACGATTAAAACATTATATGATTATGAGAAAAACTATTTTACTTTCAATACTTATGATTGCGTCGCTATCTGTATCGGAAGCTTACGCACAAAAATATGCCTTGATTGATATGGAGTATATTCTTGGTAAGATACCTGCTTTTGAAAATGGAAATAAACAACTTGAGGTTTTGTCACAGGAATGGCAGGGCGAAATTGATGTAGCAGCAAAAGAGGTAGAAACGATGTATAGAAAATATCAAGCAGATTTGGTATTTCTTTCTGGAGATGAGAAGACTAAAAGAGAGAACGAAATTGTGTCAAAGGAAAATGAAATAAACCAATTAAGAGATAAATACTTTGGTAATCAAGGTGAATTGTTAAAAAGGAGAGAGGCATTTATGAAGCCAATACAAGATGAGATTTATGAGGCGGTAAAAGAAATTTCTACTGCTAACTCGTATCAAATAGTGGTGGATAGAGCTTCGGCATCGTCTATTATATTTGCATCTCCAAGTATAGATATCAGTGATCAAGTTTTATCGCTTTTGGGTTACTTATAATCTATTATATACTATCTTTGTGAACAAATTTCAAAAACTAATAAATTTTATATTTTAATTATGACAAAAAAAATAATTGTTTTATTGCTGGCAGTGGCACCTTTTCTTGCTGTTGCTCAAAACGCTAATAAAATAGCCTATGTAAATTCTAATGAGCTTTTTAGCCTAATGCCTGAAGTTCCGCAAATTGAAGATCAATTAGCCAAAAAACAAGAAGAAATATCAAAGAGTGGACAAGCCCTTATTGATGAATTCAACAAAAAGAACGAGGAGTTCCAAAAAGCATTTGAAACATCGTCTGAGTCAGCTAAGGCAGACCAACAAAGACAATTAGAGCAAATACAAGAGCGTTATCAAATGTATCTTCAAAATAGCAACAAAGAGATGCAAGATTTGCAGCAAAAGTTGATTGGACCTATTCAGGAAAAAATAGCAAAAGCTATTAAGGAAGTCGGTGATGAAAAAGGATATTCTTATATTTTAGACGTTGCTACTCAGCAATCTCCAATTGTATATATCAATGATTCATCCGAAGATGCAACACCATTAGTGAAGACAAAACTAGGTATATAATCCCAAGATAATTAGAAATAATAAAAAGCCGAATAAACTTATGTTTATTTGGCTTTTTTGTTTTGGCAAATGTTGTGAGATATTTTTTCGCATCTAGTAAAGAAAACTTTTCGATTTTTATTTACGATATGTAATCCAAAGTCTCACACAAAGATAGTGTGTTAAAAAAGTAGGTTTTAAACTGTAATAAAAAAGTTTTTTTGCCCTACAAAGAGCATAAAGTGGCAAAAAAACTTTTTTGTTTTGCATATCTCATTAACTATTGCTCTAAAAAACTTTTTAGATTATCGTTTTAGAAGATTCTTAAGCAAATAAAAAAGACTATTTAACTAATGTATCGCGTGCATGAGTTAAATAAATAAAATATATGTCATGTATAGAAGATGGGATACCCTATTTATTAGTTTATAGAGCAATAAATAAGACCTGACACCCTAATAAAAAAATTTGTTTAGTCCACCTAGAAGCATAAGCACCAAACAAATTTTTTTGTTTGACTATTTTCACCCTCAAGTGTGAAATGAATTAACATTACTGAGTATAAATCATAGTTAATAAAGCGTAATAATTAGTTTTTTAAGCTCACATAGCAAAAAATGGACCATGATAAAAACTGCCACACCTAACTGAAAGCACTTTTATCCCTAAAAAAATTTTTTTTTTAGCCCACCAGAAAGTTGTTACTCAAAACAAAACTATCATAATAAGCTAATAATCAATTAAAAGCCTAAGATTAAAATATAAAAGTCATTTATATTAACATTATTAAAGCATCGCAAAACATCCTAATTGTAAACAATTGTAAATAAACAGAGATCTGAACCTCCATCTTTTATCATTTCAAGTTTTGATTGATGACACTCTTAGGATTTTTGATTAAATATTTGGCTCAGGTATTATTAAACGCTCAAAATAAGAATGATATAAGTGTATTTGGTTTTTTGTCATGTACTTGGCTATATGTTTGATATTTTTTTGGATCAAAAAAATATTTCAATTATTCCAAAACCATATTAAGTTGCAAAATAATTATTATCTCTCTAATACTAAATTTAGATTTAATACTATCTTCTCACATCAACTCCCCATAGGAGCTTATCTCTGAGAGTTCCATAGAATGTGTGTCCTATTCGTTTCACTACATTTAGTGTATGTTCTGCTTTTTGTATTATTATTTCAGTAGGTGTTTCAAATGTTTCGGAGTTGCCGTCAGTAGAAATAAGAAATGTATTGCTTCTGCTTTCTGTTTTTATGCGTATCGTAACATCGTGATTTACAACCAATGGGCGTGATGTTAGGTTGTGAGGTGCTATTGGTGATAGGACAATACTAGAAGATTGTGGCATAAGTATTGGTCCACCCACGCTAAGTGAATATGCAGTAGAGCCTGTGGGTGTCGAAATTATCAATCCATCTGCTTGATATGAAGTTAAGAAATCGTTGTCTATGAAAGTATGAAGAGTAAGCATTGATGAGGTGTCTTGTTTGAGTATTGCAACCTCATTAAGTGCAAACTGTTTTGGATGATTTACTTGAATTTCAGTTTTAGCATCATACTTTACTTCGAGTAACATCCTGGGCTCTATTAAATAGTTGTTAGAAAATAGCTCATTAAGTGTTTCCTCTAAATCATTAAAATTGATGTCTGCCAAAAAACCAAGACGACCAGTGTTGATGCCAAGAATAGGAATGCCAGTTCTATCAATAATTTTAGCTGTGCGAAGAAAAGTTCCATCACCACCTACGCTCAATACAATATCTACAATAGGTAGTTCGTAAAACGCAATGCATTTATCTTCTAGCTGTGCTCTCCCTTTTTTTGAAAACGTCCCCAAAAGCAAATAGCTTAAATATACTTCTGCTTTTCTGTCGTATAATGCTTTGCAAATAGTGATAATCTGCGTTTCAGTTTTTATTGTCTGAGGGGAGAAAGTGCTGCTAAATAATGCTATTTTCATTAACTGATAAATTTATATTAAAGTTAGTGCTTGCAATTTTTTTAATGAAAAGAATGCTCTTGTGAGATATTTAATACTATTGATACTCGTTACATATCCAAATAATACAACAATTCGTCTAGTCTCTCTTTGTGAGTGTCGGTTACAGCTCCTTCTTTCATTTTGTAAAATAATATCTTGTAATTAAATCTTTCCAAACTCATCATCACTGGAGAAACATCTATTATATTTAGCTTTATAGATATTATTAGAGTATTGCCATCATCAGCTAGAAGAGTCATCAGATTGATTACTCTTGCACTATTGCTTTCAATAATTCTTGCTAGTTCGGTTAAGGAATAGTCAATAAGTGGTACCTCCAAAACTATCATCGAATTTTCAACTCCCGATAGTTCCAGAAAGTTTTCAGTTGTATATGAAACTGACAACTTTTCTATTTGACTGTCTATAAAATCTTTCATCTAATCTTTAGGCAAAACCGTTATTTCGTGCTATTTTTGCAATGAATTACAAAGATGCAAAATAATTTGCTCAAAACGTTTAGCAGCGACATCTTTTGTTTAGCATTAGATATCGCTTTAAGCTAATTTATAATTGAACTTATCCAAAAAAATATATATGACTAAATTAAGTGTAAATATTAATAAAGTTGCAACAATCAGAAATTCAAGGGGGGGGAATATTCCTAACTTGATTCAGGTTGCTGTTGATTGCCAGAAGTTTGGTGCTGATGGGATTACAATTCACCCTCGACCCGACGAAAGGCATATAAAGTATTCTGATGTTTTTGATTTGCAACCTAAGATTATTACCGAATTTAATATAGAGGGAAATCCTACTCCAAAATTTATGACCCTGATTGAGCGTATCAGGCCTAATCAGGTAACATTGGTTCCTGACGCAGAAAGTGCTTTGACTTCGGACAGTGGATGGGATACTATTTCAAATAAAAGCTTTCTTACGGATGTTGTTGGAGAACTTCAGTCAATGGGAATTAGGACTTCAATATTTGTGGATCCCAATCTCGAGATGATTAAGGAAGTATCAGCAATAGGTGCAGACAGAATAGAACTTTACACTGGACCCTATGCCGAAAATTATATGAAAGATAGAGAGGCCGCAGTTGCACCTTTTGTCGAAGCCGCTGTGTATGCAAAGAAACTTGGATTGGGCATTAATGCAGGGCATGATTTAAGTCTTGAGAATTTGAATTATATCTCTAAGAATATTCCATGGCTGAAAGAGGTTTCAATAGGGCATTCATTGATTAGTGATGCTCTTTATTATGGACTTGAAAAAACTATTCAAGCTTATAAAAAAAGCTTAACTAATGACTTAAGCACCAATTAGAAATAAAATATTATTACTTTTACATCCATAAAACTAAAATTACAGACATTATGACTCTGCTTCAGATTTCTTCAGTTCAGGACACAGTAAACCAAATGGGACAGCTAGCTACAGATTTAGATGCTGCAACGACTATGAATGCATTAGACCTTGCATTGAAAGGCGGCTGGATTATGATTGTCCTACTGTTGCTTTTATTATTGTCAGTTTATGTGCTAATAGAAAGAACGTTAGTTATCAGTAAAGCCAGCAAAGAGGACGATTCGTTTATGAATCGTATTAAAGATTATATTCTTGATGGCAAGATTGATACAGCTTTATCTTTATGTAAGAGCACTTATAGTCCTTCTGCCAGAATGGTTGAAAAAGGGATTACTCGCTTGGGACGACCTACAACTGATGTAATGTCTGCAATAGAAAATCAAGGTAATATTGAGATTTCTAAACTTGAAAAAGGTCTTCCTCTATTGGCAACTGCCGCATCTGGTGCTCCTATGGTTGGATTCTTAGGCACAGTTACAGGTATGGTAAAGGCATTTATGAGTATGGCTAATGCTGGAGCAAATGTTGATGTTAATATCTTGTCAACAGGTATATACGAGGCTTTGATTACTACTGTTGGCGGTCTTATTGTGGGTATTATTGCTTTATTCGCATATAATTATCTCGCAACTAGGATAAAAGGAATTGTAAATAAGCTTGAGTTGAGGATAATGGAGTTTATGGATATATTGAATGAGCCAGTGGCTTAATCATTTGTATTGGATCTTTATTATGCATTGTTTATATAGAACTAAAATATAATAAAATGGCTTTAAAACAACGATTTAATCTAGAGGCAAACTTTAGTATGGCATCTATGACAGATGTGATATTCTTGTTGCTGATATTTTTTATGATTACTTCAACTATAGTGGTTCCAAATGCAATTAAAGTGTTGTTGCCTAAATCGCAACAGCAAGCGCAAGCTAAGCCTATTACCAGAGTTACTATTGATAAAGACTTGACTTATTATGTTGCAAATGCAAATGAAAGGGAGAGAATTGTAACATTTGAAGATTTAACACCATTCTTGCAAAGTGTATATTCTGAAGACCCTGATATTTTTGTTGCACTATACGCAGATGAGGAGGTCCCTTATCGCGAGATTGTCAAGATTCTGGATATTGCAAACCAGAATAAATTTAAGATGGTGTTGATGACACGGCCTAATTAATTAAAAATTCAATTGCAACTGACAGATATGAATATGACAAGAGAGGAAATAGGAGGTGTTGTAGGAGCAGCCATATTTGCTGTGTTGCTACTATTGATTCTTATATTCTCTTACTTTACCTTAGTGGCTCCTATGCAGGATCTGGAAGGCGTTCCCGTAATGTTTGGAAATGTTGACAATTCCTATGGATCAATTGAGCCACCCAGAAATGAAGTTACTCCAGTGCCGCAAGTTCCGGAGCCAGTTGTTGCCAAGCCTACACCTGAGCCACCAGTAATATCTCAAGAAACTGAGGAAACAATCAACGTTGCTGCTAAGCGTGAGGAGGAAGTAAAAAGGGCTAAGCAGCTTGCAGAACAACAGCGCATCGCTCAAGCCAGAGCTGAGGAGCAACGTAGAGCTGAAGAAGCTGCCAGAAAGAAACGGGAAGAAGATGAGCGACGCTCAAGAGAGATAAATCAGCAAATGAGCGGACTGTTTGGAGAATCTTCAGGTAGTCGTGGTGAAACTGAGGGAACTGGAACTCAAGGTGTGTCAACAGGTAATGACACTAAAGGAGCATCTACTGGCGATGGTGGAATAGGAACATACGATTTAGGTGGACGTAGCTTGGGTCGTGGTGGATTGGCTCAGCCAGTATATTCAGTAAATGATTACGGCATTGTTGTTGTAAGTATTACTGTTGACCCACAGGGCAATGTAATAGAAGCAGGAATTGGTCAAGGAACTAATACACCGAACAACTCCTTAATACAAGAAGCTTTGAAGGCAGCTAGAAGGACTAAATTTAATGCAATAACTTCAGTGAATAATCAAAACGGTAAAATTACTTATAGGTTCAACCTGAACTAAAGGTATAATTATCAGAACGTCTATTGCTTGCTTTTCGATATGTTTTTAGTATATTAGTGCGAACTAGTTCTTAAACGTAAAATAAATATTATATGAAAACAGTAGCATTATTTTTGGCTAATGGCTTTGAAGAGATAGAAGCGTTAGGTACAGTTGATATTCTTAGGAGAGCAAATATAAATGTTATTACAACTTCTATAACTGATAGTACAGAGGTTGTTGGTGCACATAATATATCAATAGTTGCTGACAAAGTATTTTCCGAATTAGATTTTTCAACAGTAGATGTTATCGTATTGCCTGGTGGTATGCCCGGTGCAAAGCATTTAAACGAGCATGATAAACTCAAAGCTAAGATAAAAGAGTTCGCTGAAAAAGGAAATATTGTTGGTGCCATTTGTGCAGCACCTATGGTTCTAGGAGGTCTTGGCTTACTTGATGGCAAAAGAGCAACGTGTTATCCAAGTTTTGAGAAATATCTTATAGGTGCTAATACTACAGGAGAGAAAGTGGTGGTTGACCAAAATATTATAACAGGAAAGGGTCCTGCTTTTGTGTTTGACTTTGCTCTTCAGCTGGTTGAAACTATTTTAGGCGAGACTGTAAAAAATGAGGTGAGAGCTGGTCTTCTGTTATGAAAACTAGGACATGAAATTATATTGCTGACAGAACAAAAATCATTTTGGCAATTTTGAAATATTAGGTGCAAAGAGTTGGTTACTAACTAAAAACCAATTATCTTTGCACCGTTTTTTATATAACAATATAAAGTCTAACTAATTTTAATTACAAATTTTATTCAACAAATGACTGACAATTTACAAACATCTGCTCCAATGGCAGACTTCGATTGGGATGCGTATGCTAAAGGCGAGACGTACACCAAAGAGTTAAAAGAGAAACTTTCCGAGAGCTACGAAGGAACTCTTAACAAGATTAATGACAAAGAGGTGGTAAACGGTTATGTTACCTCCATGAACAAACGCGAAGTAGTTATAAATATTGGCTACAAATCAGAAGGTGTTGTTTCAATGAACGAGTTTCGTTACAATCCAGAACTAAAGGTTGGTGACGAAGTAGAAGTTTATATTGAAAGCCAAGAAGATAAAAAAGGACAATTAATCCT
>CAYFTB010000028.1:0-20045 GCA_964345875.1 uncultured Proteiniphilum sp. | reverse complement strand
TATTTGCTTGTCAGGTTTAGGCCTATTATAGACATTATCAGTGTGCAGATAAAAAATATTCTCCAAAATGATGTTGATTCACCAAGAAAGATTATTCCAACAGTAACTGTGAATACGGCACCAATGCCTCCCCACACTGCATAGCCTGTGCCAATTGCTATAGCATTTTCGCCACTAATGGCTTTATATAACAGAAACATGCTAATACTGACACAAGTTATGAATGATAATAACCACATAATAAGTTCTTTGCCAGTTGAGGACGATATTCGTTCAAGGCTAAAAGCAAAAGCGGCTTCGAATAAGCCACCCACGATAAGAAAAATCCAGTTCATCATTATATTTAATATTACAATTATTTTAACTGCAAATGTACGATTTTCAATGCACTTACTATAATCGTTTGAGATGTAATTTATACCTGAGTAATTTCATCATGTTTAGTTTTCTTTTATTAATGCTAGGCAATATATCTTTTTATAACTTTTAATGATAGAGATGTTGGCTTATATCTCATTTATAATTACTTTTACGGTTGATTTTAAAAACTGAGTACTAAAGATGAAACAATTTGTAAATATACTATTAGTGTTGACAGCCTTTTTTTCTATATCAAATGCTGCGATATCTCAAAATAATATTATTGACGAGATAGTGTGGGTTGTGGGAGACGAGGCTATTCTTAAATCGGAAGTTGAGGAATATAGAAAAGACCTGCAAATGCAAAATCAACGTATCGAGGGTGATCCGTATTGCTTTATTCCCGAACAATTGGCTGTTAGAAAATTGTTTCTTGACCAAGCCAAACTAGATAGTATAGAGGTAAATGATGCTAATGTCAACCGTATGGTTGAGTATTATGTAAGCGAATATATTGCGTCTTCAGGGTCAGTAGAGAAGTTAGAAGAGTATTACGGTAAGAGTATTCGAATGATTCGTGAGGATATGCGTACTCAGCTTAGAGAGCAAGAGCTTATTGATGGAGTACAGCAAAAGCACTTTCATAATATAACTCTTACACCATCTGAGATACGAAAGTTCTATAACAGTATACCACAAGATAGTTTGCCTTATATTCCAACTATGCTTGAGGTGCAGATTATTACTCGTGAACCTAATATTCCTTTAGTTGAGATTGATAAGGTTAAAGATAAACTCAGAGAATATACAGAACAGATAAATTCGGGTAAGAATACATTCTCTACTCTTGCCTTGCTATATTCAGAAGATGGTTCGGGAGTGAAAGGTGGAGAGTTGGGATTTATGAATCGATCACAACTTGTGCCTGAATTTGCGAATGTGGCTTTCGCTCTTAATGACCCTTCAAAGGTTTCTAATATAGTTGAATCAGAATACGGTTTTCATATCATTCAGCTTATTGAGCGACGTGGTGATATGGCTAATTTTAGACATATTTTGCTAAAACCTAAAGTGCCCGAAATACAAATGGATACAGCTATTGTGAGGCTGGATTCGATAAGAAAAGCAATTGTTGATAAAGAACTTACTTTTGATGATGCTGCACTGCTTCTTTCAGCTGATAAAGATACAAGAAACAACCGTGGTATAATGGTAAATAACAATCCTCAGTCGATCAACCGAGGAACACCCAGATTTCAATTGAGCGAATTGAATCAGGATGTGGCCAGAAAGATAGGTGAGATGAAGGTGGGTGAATTGTCAGAACCATTTGTGATGACTAATGATAAAGAACGAAAAGTGGCAGCAATAGTGAAAGTTACAAATCGTATAGAGGGTCATACTGCAAACATTAATAATGACTATCAGATTATTAAGCAAATGGCTGAAAATGATAGGCGTGAAAAGTTAATGGACGAGTGGTTGCTAACAAAAATTGAAAATATTTTCGTAAGAATTGATCCCGAATGGCGTGGTTGTGATTTTAAATATAAAGGTTGGGTAAAATAGAAAACCTAAAATAGAGAATGACTAATGAGAGATAGAAAATATTCTCACTATATACGTGAAAGCATACTTGTTGTGAGTGTGCTTTCTATGCTTTTTGTATCACTCAGAGCAATGCAGCCTCCACCAAAAGCTACAAATCCGAATATCAAAATTATTGAACTTAAAGAGGCGGGAAGTCTTGTGAAGAGGGCAAATGTGGATGCAAATATTTTCCTGGATAGTGTTGTGTTTTATCATGAGGGGGCATATATGTATTGTGATAGTGCTTACTTATATGACGAATCAAATACATTTGAAGCCTTTAGCAATGTTAGAATGGAGCAGGGTGATACTCTTTTTGTTTATGGAGATTATCTTTTTTATGATGGCAATACACAATTAGCCAGATTGAGAGATAATATACGAATGGAGGATACAAAAGCTACTCTTTTTACTGATAGCCTAAACTATGATCGTATAGAAAATCTTGGATATTATTTTGATGGAGGCATGTTGGTTGATGAAGAGAACGAGCTAACATCTTTTTGGGGACAATATAATCCTGATAATAAGAATGCTTTGTTTAGTAACACCGTGAAGCTAGTAAACGAAAACTTCGTTATCTACTCAGACACGCTAAAATATAACACAGAAACAAAGATTGCAGATATTCTAGGTCCTTCAACCATCGTTTCGGATAGTGGATATATTGTTACAAATCATGGGTGGTACAATACTGATACTGAAGATGCAAAACTATTTGACAGATCTGAAATATATAGCAGCGACAGCACAAAGGTGTTGATTGGTGATACAATAATTTACAACAGACAATCGGGAATTGCTGATGTGTATGGCAGTATGTATATGGAAGATTTCAAGCAGAAGGCTATACTCTATGGCAACTTTGGAACCTATAATGAGAAAACAGAGTATGGGATGGCCACAGATTCTGCATATGTTGTTGATTACTCGCAAAGCGATAGTTTGTTTTTGCATGGAGATACATTGAAGATGATTACTGATTCTATATACAAAGATATCAAGGCCTATTTCAATGTTAGATTTTTTAGAGAGGATATGCAGGGGTTGTGTGACTCTATGAACTATGTTCAGCGTGATTCAATATTATATTTGATAGGTAATCCCGTAATCTGGAACGAGGGTAATCAGGTGCTAGGAGACAGAATTGATATACATCTCAATGATACAACTATAGATATGGCACATGTGAGAGATTATGCTCTTGCCATACAATCTAGAGAAAAAGAGGGGCAATATAATCAGATAAGTGGTAGAGATATGAAGATATATTTTGACGAAAACAAACTGAGGCATCTTCTAGTTGATGGCAGTGCAGAGTCTTTGTATTATCTTGTGGAGGGGGATAGTGTCGGAACTATAATAGGTCTAAATAAGACTGAAAGCGCATACCTGTCAATGGACTTTAAGAATAACGAGATGGAAAAACTTAAGTTATGGTCTACAACTCAAGCTGTGACCACGCCACTTAGCCTGCTTACTCCTGATCAATCAACTCTAAAAGGATTTATGTGGCTTGATTATTTGCGACCTAAGAATAGATGGGATATTTTCAGATCTAATAGCCGTAAGGCTGTAGATAGTGAAATAAAAGCACCACGAAAATTCCAGAGAGAATAGAATGCGTGGCTTGACTTTGTAAGTGATATTTCAGATTTCCTCTTTTTATTATTATATTTGTATTACTAAAGGTTATAAACATTATGGGAGTATTCTTTTTTTACAATAATCGCAAGCCGCGAAAATTTCAGCACCGGACCATTATGTTTGATTCAGACGAAGAGGCACGTAAAGAAAAGATGGATAAAAGAATTCGTCGGATTAAACAAGAAGTGGCACGTGAAGATGGACACGAAATAGAATTTGAAGACACAACTAAAAAAACAGACTTTGGAAAGGAGTTTGTTTCTCAGACCAAATTTCTCAAACGTCGTAAGGAGCGTGAGGAGAGTGGCAGTAAACCATTTTTTACTAACAATATAACTATAATATTGGCGCTGGCTGCTCTAATTGTTCTCTTTTATTTGTTGTTTCTAAGATAGAAGTATCAAATATTTAGTTCACTTACCTTCATTTCAATAAATACAAATCTTTATTTCTGATAAAGTATCTAAACTATATAATATAAGCATGTCGGATATAATTAACTTACTGCCCGACTCAATTGCAAATCAGATTGCTGCTGGTGAGGTTATTCAGCGGCCAGCATCTGTTGTGAAAGAGTTGGTCGAAAACTCTCTTGATGCTGATGCCAAACATATTCAAATAATTATCAAAGATGCTGGTCGCACTCTTATTCAGATTGTAGATGATGGAAAGGGAATGAGTGGCACTGATGCACGCATGGCATTTGAAAGACATGCTACCTCAAAAATAAAGAATGCTCAGGACCTTTTCTCACTTTACACTCGTGGCTTTAGGGGCGAAGCTCTTGCTTCCATAGCTGCTATTGCACACGTTGAATTAAAGTCTCGTCAAGCTGAAAGTGAAATAGGTACTCTTGTTAGAATTGCTGGCTCGAATGTAGAGTCACAAGAGCCAGTCTCTTGTCCTTTGGGTACAAGTATATCCGTTAAGAATATATTTTTTAATGTTCCTGCCCGACGCAAGTTTTTAAAATCTAACGAAACTGAACGCCGAAATATTATTGCTGAAGTAGAGAGGATAGCACTAGTTAACCCTGAAATCGAATTCACAATGTTTGAAAATGATATTCAGACGTTGCATCTGCCTCCTAGTAACTTGCGTCAGCGAATAGTTCAGGTGGAGGGTAAGAATATTAATCAGCAGCTAATTGAAATTGAGGAAACTACATCTTTGGCTAAGATTTATGGATATGTTTCAATGCCTCAATATGCAAGAAAGGGTAGGGCAAGGCAGTTCTTTTTTGCAAATGGAAGATATATTCGTCATCCTTATTTTCATAAAGCAGTTTCGACAGCATATGAAAAACTGATTTCATCAAACGAGAATCCTCATTATTTTATATATTTTGACGTCAATCCTGAATCCATTGATGTAAATATTCATCCAACTAAAACGGAAGTTAAATTTGAGAACGAACCTGCAATATGGCAGATACTTTTGGTGACAATCAAGGAGTCATTGGGCAAGTTTAATGCTGTTCCTACTATTGATTTTGATACTGCTGATGCACCCGATATTCCAGTTTTTAATTCTTCCGAATATGAACAGCCTTCTGCAATGCCTAGTGTACATATAAATCCCGGATATAATCCTTTTCAGGTTAGTCAAGGTGGTTTTAGACCACCGTCAAGACCAAATATTGATTGGGAAAAGCTATATGAAGGATTTGAAAATGAAGATGGCGAGTTTGATGATGAGGATAACATGCCAGCCAATAATGATGAAGGGCACGAAATAAGTGTTTTTGCTTCTAAAGCTAATGGCCAAAATGAAGATAGTATTCTCTCAGCGCATGTGCCAGAACATTATCAGTATAAGCAAAAATATATTCTTACTTCCGTAAAGTCGGGTTTGATGATTATTGATCAGCATAGAGCTCATGTGAGAGTTTTATTTGAAAAATATATGTCTCAAATATCAAGTCGTAAGGGTGTTTCTCAAAGAGTACTTTTTCCCGAAATTATAGAGCTTTCAAGTAGTGAGTCTTCAGCATTCACCGAAATAGTAGAAGATATGGAATCACTTGGGTTTGAGTTTTCCGATTTAGGTAATAACAGCTTTGCTATTCAGGGAGTACCTTCTGAACTTAATAATATGAATTTTGTTGAGCTTATACATTCAATGATAAATGATAGTATTGAAACGGGACTGGACGTTAAAGAAAAGGTATTTGAAATCTTGGCATTATCAATGGCCAATTTTACCGCAATTCCTAGAGGACGAGTATTATCAGAGGAAGAAATGCTATTAATGGTTAATGAGTTGTTCGCATGTAGTGTTTCAAATCACACTCCTGATGGCCGAACTATTATTGCGATGATAGCTGATGATGAATTTGAGAAGAAACTAAAATAACTTAAACATCATATATATTATGGACTATACATTTTGTGGAAAAAGCGGACTTAAGCTCCCTAGAATATCTTTAGGTTTGTGGCACAACTTCGGTTTTGTGAATGATTTCAATGAGGCACAAAAAATGATTACTTACGCATATGAAAAAGGGGTAGTTCATTTTGATTTGGCCAATAATTATGGACCACCTCCTGGATCGGCCGAGACTAACTTTGGAAAGATACTTAAGAATAGTTTGGCATCGCATCGCGATAAAATTATTATTTCATCAAAGGCAGGGCATTTAATGTGGGATGGACCGTATGGGGATGGTTCGTCGCGTAAGCAAATTATGGCTAGTATCAATCAAAGTCTTGCCCGAACAGGTTTGGATTATTTTGATATATTTTATTCGCATAGATACGACTTTGAAACTCCAGTCGAAGAGACTATGCAAGCATTAGTGGATATAGTTAGGCAAGGGAAAGCACTTTATATTGGTATATCTAAGTATCCTCCTGCTGAGGCTGTAAAAGCAATGGATTATTTGCAAAGCAGAGATGTTCCATGTCTTATATTCCAAGACAAGTATAGTATGTTCAATCGTAATCCCGAAAAAGAAATTTTTCCATTAGTCGAAAAATATGGAGCCGGCTTTATAGGTTTTTCGCCATTGGCACAAGGAGTATTAACGGATAAATATATTAATGGTATTCCTCTGGAGAGTCGTGCTGCCGACAAAACTGGTTTTCTTAGAAAAGAACAAGTTACATTGGAGCTAATTGATAAGGTGAAAAAGTTAAGCGAATTAGCCAAGGAAAGAGGTCAATCTATGTCTGAGATGGCTCTTACATGGGCATTGCGAGATGTAAGAGTAACATCACTGATTGTTGGAGCACGAAATATGGTGCAGCTTGAGGAAAACCTGAATTCACTAGAGAATATGATCTTTTCTGATGAGGAGTTGATTCTTATTGACAATATTTTGGATGGTGCACAACTTTAGCACATATATATTAGAAGTAATCTATTTCTGAAAATGAAAAGTAGAAATATATACCTTCTATTATTTATTTCACTAACCATTTTATCTTGTATGAAAGAGGAGTCTTTTTTCACTGTGCCTTATAGTAGAGTCAATTTTAGAGTTGACCTTAATGGGGTGGATTCGGACTTAACTCCTTTTTCATTCAAGACATTCGAAAGAGCTAGGTATGTCAATGAATATACTGGTTTTGGAGGTTTATTGATTTTTAGATCTGTAGAAGGAAAAATATTTGCATACGATTTGGCTTGTCCTCATGAAGATGATAAAAATACTTTAGTTGAACCTAGGAATAATGGAACTGCATATTGTAATAAGTGTGGAACTACTTATATAACTATGTTTGGAGAGGGTACAGTGGATTCGGGAGTTTCTGAAGAGTCTCTTCAAAAATATAAGGTAAATGTATTGTCGCTTAGTTTAGGGCAATTTTCTATCACAAATTAAATAAAAATGTTCTTTTTGTTTAGAAAAGTTTTGTAGTTATAAAAATGTTGCCTACATTTGCACTCGCAAAACAGAGCAAAGGGCGTGCCGATGTGTGGTTTGCAAAGACTTTAGTTTATGATTAAAGTCATAATTATAGTAAATGCGGAAATAGCTCAGTTGGTAGAGCACAACCTTGCCAAGGTTGGGGTCGCGAGTTCGAGTCTCGTTTTCCGCTCAATCGAAAGCGTTTCAAGATTAATTTCTTGGGGCGTTTTTTTTATGTAAAATTTTAAAGTATGTTTCTTCTCTAATGCTGATTTTTGAATAACAGAAACTGTTTGGTTGAGGAGAGTGTTAAAAAGAGATTTACTGAATATTTAGATACACAATAAAAACTCTGAAATTACAGTTTAAACTAGTGTTTATTGCTATAATTGTTACTTTTATCCTTGTAAATCTTACAAATTGAAAGAAATATCGAAGAAAAAGATTTAAAAGTTTTGTCAATTCAAATATTTAGTTTTTCTTTGCATATATCAATCAACAAAATCAAATAAAAGAGTAATGAATTATATTATTATTGATATTCTAGTCCTATCTATTCTGCTTCTGGTTAAAATTAGAGGGTGAGATTGGCATATCAGTATTAATGGTAAATACAAAATAAAATATAGATAACCTTTCTCACTTTCTGAGAAGGGTTTTTCTTTTTAATACTAAAATAAGAAATAAAAATATTATGGAACGAATTTATGTTTTTGATACCACATTGCGTGACGGAGAGCAGGTGCCGGGATGTCAGCTTAATACAATTGAGAAAATTCAAATAGCAAAGGAACTCGAATTGCTGGGTGTAGATGTTATCGAAGCAGGATTCCCAGTTTCTAGTCCAGGTGATTTTAATTCAATTGTTGAAATTTCAAAAGCAGTAACATGGCCAACTATTTGTGCACTTACTCGTGCGGTAGAAAAAGATATTGAAGTAGCGGCAGAATCTCTCAAGTATGCTAAGAGAAAAAGAATCCATACAGGTATTGGGACTTCTGATTCCCATATAAAATATAAATTTAATTCAAACCGTGACGAGATAATAGAACGTGCAGTTAAAGCTGTAAAGTATGCACGCAGATTTGTGGATGATGTAGAGTTTTATGCAGAGGATGCAGGTCGAACTGATAATGAGTATCTAGCACGTGTTGTCCAAGCAGTAGTAGATGCGGGAGCAACAGTTGTCAATATTCCTGACACTACAGGTTATTGTTTCCCTCATCAATATGGAGCTAAAATCAAATATTTGATTGATAATGTTGATATGAGAAATTCGATTCTTTCAACACATTGTCATCAGGATTTAGGAATGGCAACTGCTAATACTTTAGCAGGTGTGTTAAATGGAGCAAGACAAGTTGAAGTGACAATTAACGGTATAGGCGAACGTGCCGGTAATACATCTTTGGAAGAAGTGGTTATGGCACTGAAAAGCCATAAAGACCTGGGATATGATACAAATATCAATACTACAAAGATATATTCAACTAGCCGTCTTGTTTCAACTATGATGAATATGCCAGTGCAGCCCAATAAGGCAATAGTTGGTAGAAATGCATTTGCTCACTCTTCTGGTATTCATCAGGATGGAGTTTTGAAAAATGTTGAAACATATGAAATAATTGATCCAAAGGATGTAGGAATTGATGAAAACTCAATCGTATTGACTGCTCGAAGTGGTAGAGCTGCGCTTAAAAGCCGCTTGAATTTACTTGGAGTGGAGATAGATGAAAAGCAATTGGATGAGGTTTATCAGAAGTTCCTTAATCTGGCAGATAAGAAAAAGGATATTAAAGATGAAGATATTCTTGCATTGGTTGGACGTGAGTCTAACTCTCGAAGAGTTAAGATAGATTATTTGCAAGTAACTTGCGGTATTGGGTTAAGACATGTAGCTAGCATAGGATTAAATATTGCTGGTGAGCATTTTGAGGCTACTGCAACTGGAAATGGACCAGTAGATGCTGCTATTAAGGCTGTAAAGAAGATTATTAGCCGTGAGACAACTATACAGGAATTCTTAATTCAGGCAATAAATAGGGGTAGTGATGATGTTGGTAAGGTTCATATGCAAGTAGAGAATAATGGTATGCTATATTATGGATTTTCTGCTAACACAGACATAGTTTCTGCCTCAGTTGAAGCTTTTATTGATGCAGTAAATAAATTTGTTCAGTAAAATATTAAAAACAATAACAACATAAGTAATAAAGGCTCTCTGAAGAGCTCAAAATAACAAATATGAGTACATTTATAAATACACAGCAAGAAAGTAAAAAAGGTAAAACTCTTTTTGATAAAGTTTGGGATGCTCACGTAGTTACATCAGTAAAGGATGGTCCTACTCAATTGTATATCGACAGACATTTATGTCATGAGGTGACAAGTCCACAAGCCTTTGCAGGTCTGAGAGAAAGAGGAATTAAAGTGTTCAGACCCGAACAGACTACATTGACAGCAGATCATAATATTCCTACAATGGGACAAGACAAGCCAATCAATGATGAGGTTTCTCGTTTCCAGGTTGATACTTTGGCCATGAATGCTAAAGATTTTGGTTTAACTTATTATGGGTTGAAAAATACAAAGAATGGTATTGTACACGTAATTGGTCCTGAAAATGGCTATACACAGCCTGGGATGACTATAGTATGTGGTGATAGCCACACATCAACTCATGGTGCTTTTGGGGCAATTGCATTCGGAATTGGAACTAGTGAAGTTGAGATGGTATTGTCTTCACAGTGTATATTACAAACAAGGCCAAAGACAATGAGAATAAACTTCGAAGGTAAACTCAACAAGGGAGTTAGTTCGAAAGATATGGCTTTATATATGATTTGGAAGCTGACTACTGGCGGAGCTACAGGTTATTTTGTTGAATATGCAGGAGAAGCAATTCGCAATCTTACTATGGAGGAACGAATGACTCTTTGCAATTTAAGTATAGAAATGGGTGCCCGTGGTGGTTTAATAGCACCAGATGAAACAACTTTCAATTATGTTAAAGAGAGAGAGTTTGCTCCGAAAGGAGAAAAATGGGAGCAAGCTATTGCTTATTGGAAAACATTAAAATCTGATGAGAATGCATTATTTGACAAAGAAATAACTTTTGATGCTTCTGACATAAAACAGATGATTACTTATGGAACAAATCCAGGAATGGGAATGCCAATTGATGATTCAATACCTACTCTAAATGATATTGATGATTCAAGCAAGATATCTTTTCAGAAATCTCTAAAATATATGGGTTTTGAACCTGGCGAAAAGCTAGTTGGAAAACATATTGACTATGTGTTCTTAGGTAGTTGTACTAATGGACGTATTGAAGATTTTAGAATATTTACAGACTTCATAAAAGGCAGAAAAAAAGCTAATCATGTTACAGCTTGGATAGTTCCTGGAAGCTGGCAAGTACGTAAACAAATTAAGGAAGAGGGATTAGACAAGATACTTGAAGAGGCTGGATTTGAGTTAAGACAACCTGGTTGCTCTGCTTGTTTAGCAATGAATGATGATAAGATTCCTGCAGGAATGTATGCGGTATCCACTTCGAATAGAAATTTTGAAGGACGTCAAGGTCCTGGAGCACGAACTATTCTTGCTAGTCCTTTAGTTGCTGCGGCCGCTGCAATAAATGGTGAAATTACTATTCCCGAATAACTAAATAAAACAATAAAAAATACTTTCATCTGTTAGATGATTTAATATAACGATAAAATATTTTATGGAGAAATTCAAAACTATAACATCAACATATATTCCACTACCGATAGAGAATGTGGATACAGATCAAATAATTCCTGCTAGATTTTTAAAAGCAACTACACGCGAAGGATTTGGAGATAATTTATTTGCTGATTGGCGATATAACAAGGATGGAAGCCCAAAAACAGATTTTGTTCTTAACAACCCTGTTTATAGAGGCGAGATTCTTGTTGCAGGTAAGAATTTTGGAAGTGGTAGTAGCCGTGAGCATGCTGCGTGGGCAATAGGTGGATATGGTTTTAAAGTAGTTGTTTCCAGTTTTTTTGCTGATATATTTAGAAACAATGCTTTAAATAATGGAATATTACCAGTTGTTGTAAGCGAAAAGTTTTTGAAAGAACTTTTCGACTCTATTGATAAAGATTCAAAGTCAACAGTAACTGTTAGTTTGATTGATCAGACTATTACAAATAATAGCAATGGTGAAAGCGAAACCTTTGAGATAAATTCTTATAAAAAAGATTGTTTGCTTAATGGACTTGATGATATAGATTTCTTGTTGTCAAACAAGGATAAGATACAAGAGTATGAGCTTAATCGTACTTATACCTATTAGAAATCATAATATTTAGAGAGAGGACTTTGTTTTGAAAGATCTTAAGAAAATAGAGATAATGGATACAACCCTGCGTGATGGAGAACAAACATCGGGGGTTTCCTTTGCTGCACCGGAAAAGCTTAGTGTTTTACGCTTATTGCTTGAGGACTTGAAAGTAGACAGAGTGGAAGTGGCTTCGGCACGAGTTTCTGAAGGAGAGTTTCACTCGGTTAGAACTATGGTTAAATGGGCTGAAAAGAATGGCTTTATTGATAAACTTGAAGTTTTAGGTTTTGTAGATAAAGGTGTTTCATTGCAATGGATATTTGACACTGGTTGTAGAGTTGTTAATCTATTGTGTAAGGGATCACTTAAACATTGCACATATCAATTAAAAAAAACAGCTGAAGAGCATATAGATGATATTAAGTCAACTTTAAAAATGGCTCGTAATTTGGGTTTGAAAGTAAATATTTATCTGGAGGATTGGTCTAATGGAATGCGTGACTCCAGAGAATATGTTTTCCAGATGGTTGATGCACTAAAAAATGAATATATTTCACGTTTTATGTTGCCTGATACTTTGGGGATTCTTAATCCTGATGAGTCATTTGAGTTTTGCTCAATTATGATTAATAGGTATCCAGAACTTCATTTTGATTTTCATGCTCATAACGATTATGATCTTGCAACGGCGAATGTGTTTGAAGCTATAAAAGCAGGTGTAAAAGGAATTCATACAACTGTTAACGGCCTTGGTGAGAGGGCTGGGAATGTTCCTCTGACAAGTGTTGTAGCCCTAGTTCATGATCATATGTGTGATGTGAGGACAAATATTGATGAGTCTAAGTTGTATAGTGTAAGCAAAGTAATTGAAAGCTATTCTGGAGTAAGAATACCAAATAATAAGCCTATTATTGGTGATAATGTATTTACTCAAGTTGCAGGAGTACATGCTGATGGGGATAAAAAAAAGAATCTATATTTCAGTGATCTCATGCCTGAACGATTTGGGCGATTTCGTGAATATGCTCTCGGAAAAAATGCTGGACGATCAAATATTATAAAAAATCTTGAGGCACTAGGTATTGAACTTGACGATGATTCTACTCTTAAGGTTACTAAACGAATCATTGAACTAGGTGATAAAAAAGAATTAGTAACTTTAGATGAATTGCCATATATAGTGTCCGATGTTTTGAAAAATGGTAATGATAGTCAATACATAGAGATGCTTAATTATTCTATGAGTCTGGCTAATGGATTACGTCCTACTGCAACAGTTAAAATATCAATACGTGGTGAGGTTTATCAGGAATCTGCTTCTGGTGAAGGACAATATCATGCTTTCTCTAAAGCTATGTATAAAATATACAGAAAATTAAACAAAACTACACCTGAGCTAATAGACTATGTTGTTGTAATACCTCCTGGCGGAAAAACCAATGCTTATGTGCAGGCAGTAATAACATGGAAATATGAAGACAAAGTGTTTAAGACCCGTGCTCTTGATATTGATCAAACTGTAGCTGCTATAAAGGCTACAATGAAGATGCTAAATATACTGGAGAGTGGTAATATACCAAGTTATGGAGTTAGTAACTAATTAGTGTTTTCAATCTTGAGATATTTAAATAAACAAATCAACAATTAAAAATCAACAATGAGAGAATTAAATATAGCCGTGTTGCCTGGTGATGGCATAGGTCCAGAGATTATGGGACAGGCGTTGAAAGTCACAAAGGCCGTTTGCAACAGATATGGGCATAAATTAAATTATAAAGAAGGTTTGACAGGAGCTGTTGCAATTGATACAGTTGGCGATCCATATCCAGCAGAAACTCATGAGCTTTGTATGAGTAGTGATGCTGTGCTTTTTGGAGCAATCGGACATCCAAAATTTGATAATGATCCTAATGCTAAGGTAAGACCAGAGCAGGGCTTACTACGTATGAGAAAAATGCTTGGTCTTTTTGGAAACATACGTCCAGTGATGACGTTCCCTTCATTAATTCACAAATCACCTTTGCGTGCCGAACTTGTAGATGGTGCTGATTTTATGTGTATCCGTGAGCTTACGGGAGGAATGTATTTTGGGCGACCTCAAGGTAGAAGTGAAGATGGTAATACTGCATACGATACTTGTGTATATACAAGAGAAGAGATCGAACGTATTTTACATCTTGCATATAAGTTTGCTGGTCAACGAAGAAAGAAGGTTACAGTTGTTGATAAGGCTAATGTAATTGCAACTTCACGTCTGTGGAGACAGATTGCACAGGAAATAGCTCCTCAACATCCTGACATCGAAACTGAATATATGTTTGTTGATAATGCTGCAATGCGCATTATTCAATGGCCAAAGAGTTTTGATGTGCTAGTTACAGAAAATCTGTTTGGTGATATCCTTACCGATGAGGCATCTGTAATAACTGGTTCTCTTGGCTTGCTACCCTCTGCATCAATTGGTTTGCACACATCATTATTTGAACCAATTCATGGTTCATATCCTCAAGCGGCAGGGAAAAATATTGCAAATCCTATCGCAATGATACTTTCTGTGGCACTTATGTTTGAGTATGCTTTTGATATGAAGGATGAGGGCGCACTAATTCGTGAAGCTGTAAATGCTAGCATGGAGGCAGAGGTAGTTACAGAAGATATTGCAGATGGAGGCAAGGCATATTCAACAAGTGAAGTAGGAGAGTGGATAATGAAATATATTGAAAATAAATAGCTGATTTTACTTCAGTAATTGTTATTATGAGTGATAAATCAAATAAAGATAAATTAAACCTAGGAGCTGATGCCTGGAAACTTCGTAGTGCTACATCAACGCAGGGCAGACGAATGGCTGGTGCACGTGCTCTTTGGCATGCAAATGGAATGACAACCCAGCAAATGGGTAAGCCGATAATAGCTATTGTCAATTCATTTACTCAATTCGTGCCAGGTCATGTTCACTTACATGAAACTGGACAGCTTGTAAAGCATGAAATTGAAAAGTTAGGCTGCTTTGCAGCAGAGTTTAACACTATAGCTGTGGATGATGGTATAGCTATGGGTCATGACGGAATGCTATATTCATTACCTTCTCGAGATATGATAGCTGATTCTGTAGAATATATGGTTAATGCTCATAAAGCTGATGCCATGGTGTGTATCAGTAATTGTGATAAAATCACTCCGGGTATGCAGATGGCTGCAATGAGACTTAACATTCCTGCTATTTTTGTATCGGGAGGTCCAATGGAAGCTGGTAACATTGATGGGGAGCAAGTTGATCTTATAGATGCTATGATAGAGTCGGCTGATGATACTGTTTCAGATGAACGTATTGCCCAACTCGAAGTCTCGGCTTGTCCAACTTGTGGTTCATGCTCTGGTATGTTCACGGCAAATTCTATGAATTGTTTAAATGAAGCTATTGGACTTGCTCTTCCTGGTAATGGTACAATTGTAGCAACTCATGCTAATAGGAAAGAGTTATTCATAAAAGCTGCTCATCAGATTGTTGAGAATGCTAAACGGTACTATTTCGAAGGAGACGAAACGGTTCTTCCTAGAAATATTGCCACCAGACAAGCCTTTATGAATGCGATGACTCTTGACATTGCCATGGGGGGCTCTACAAATACTATTCTCCATATTTTAGCAATTGCAAACGAAGGGGATGTAGATTTTACAATGGATGATATGGACGAACTCTCTCGACGTGTCCCATGTGTTTGCAAAGTTGCACCTAATACCAAGGATTATCACATACAAGATGTTAATCGTGCTGGTGGAATTTTAGGTATAATAAATGAACTGTCCAAAGGCGGACTTATTGATACTTCGGTTTATCGTGCTGATGGATTAACATTGGGAGAAGCAATTGCGAAGTTTGATATTACTGTGGATAAACCTTCTTCTGAAGCCGTTGATATTTACTCTTCAGCTCCTGGAAACAGGCGAAATATAGTTATGGCGTCGCAAGATGCAAAATATAAAACTCTAGATACAGATAGAGTAAATGGTTGTATTCGTAATGTGGAAAATGCATATACTAAAGATGGCGGTCTAGCAATTCTTAAGGGAAATATCGCAGAAAATGGATGTGTAGTTAAGACTGCAGGAGTTGATGAGAGTATATGGAAATTCTCTGGAAGAGCCAAGGTATTTCACTCACAAGACTCGGCTTGCGATGCAATCCTAAGAGGAGATGTTATTGCTGGAGATGTTGTTGTTATTGCGTACGAGGGTCCTAAAGGTGGCCCAGGTATGCAAGAGATGTTATATCCAACATCATATATAAAGGCAAAGCATCTTGGTAAAGAATGTGCACTGATTACCGACGGAAGATTTTCTGGGGGTACTTCAGGTCTGTCAATTGGACACATTTCTCCAGAAGCGGCAGCAGGAGGCAATATAGCACTTATACGTGATAATGATATTATAGAAATAGACATTCCCGCACGTAGCATTAACTTGATGATATCTGATGATGAAATGGATCTCAGAAGAGAAGAGGAGAATGCAAAAGGTGACAATTCGTATAAACCAAATCGAGACAGATTTGTTTCTAAAGCGCTTCGTACGTATGCTGCATTTGTTAGCTCAGCAGATCAAGGTGCAGTAAGATTAATATAAGAACAATTTAGAATATAACTGTGTAAACAAATTTATAATATGAAAGAAGAACAAACCAATCCAATGATTTCAGGAAGTGAGGCTCTTATTCGCTCACTTATTGCAGAGGGTGTAGATACAATGTTTGGATATCCAGGAGGGGCTATTATGCCTGTTTTTGATGCATTGTATTATAACAGGGATAAAATTAAGCATGTACTGGTTCGTCACGAACAAGCTGCTGTTCATGCAGCTCAAGGTTATGCACGTGTATCTCAAAAAGTTGGAGTTGCATTAGTTACTTCTGGACCTGGTGCCACTAATGCTATTACAGGACTTACAGATGCTATGATGGATAGTACTCCTCTTATTGTTATCTCAGGACAGGTAAATTCTAGCTTGTTAGGTTCTGATGCATTTCAAGAGGCAGATGTAATAGGTATATCTCAACCTGTAACCAAGTGGGCCTATCAGGTAAGACGCGTAGAGGATATACCTCGAGCCATTTCACGTGCTTTTTATATTGCAAGATCAGGTCGTCCTGGTCCTGTCGTTATTGATATAGCTAAGGATGCACAGGTTAATATGTGTGAGTATGAGTATGAGAAAACAACCTTTCTTCGTAGTTATTTTCCAGTACCATCTTTAGATAAAGATAGAATTGCTCAGGCAGCAGAAATTATTAACCAATCTAAAAAACCATTTGCACTTGTAGGTCAAGGTGTAGTTCTTGCAAATGCCGAACAGGAGTTAAAAGTGTTTCTTGAGAAGGCTGGGATTCCTTTTGCTTCAACACTTTTGGGACTTTCAGCAATGAACTCAGATCACCCTCTGAATACTGGTATGTTGGGTATGCACGGTAATATAGGACCTAATATGAACACTAATGATTGCGATGTGTTGATAGCCATAGGAATGCGTTTTGATGATAGGGTGACTGGCAATCTTGCAACATATGCAAAGCAGGCAAAAGTGATTCACTTTGACATAGATCCAGCTGAAATAGATAAAAATGTGAAGACTACAGTTAAAGTTCTTGGAGATGCAAAAGCTACATTACCTGTTATTACAGAATTGATTGATGAAAGAAATCATGGCGAATGGTTACAGAAGTTTCGAGAATATGATAAACTTGAATACGATAAAGTAATCAAAAGTGAATTGTTTCCCGAAAATGGTGGACAAATCAAAATGGGCGAAGTTGTACATAAGGTAACAGAGGCTACAAATAATAAAGCTATATGCGTAACCGATGTCGGTCAGCATCAAATGATGAGTAGCAGATATTTTAAGTTTACTCAATCGAGAAGCCTTGTTACATCAGGAGGTTTGGGTACAATGGGTTTTGGACTTCCTGCTGCAATTGGTGCCAAGTATGGCGCTTCAGATCGCACTGTTTGTGTTTTTGTGGGTGATGGAGGTTTGCAAATGACTATGCATGAGTTTGGAACTATTATGGAAACGGGTGTCGATATTAAGATTATTCTTCTTAATAACAATTACTTGGGTATGGTTCGTCAGTGGCAAGAGCTGTTTTTTGATGAGCGTTATTCGGAAACTCATCTTAAGAATCCAGATTTTATTAAAGTGGCGGATGCCTATAACATTAAAGGTCGCAAGGTTAGTGAACGTGCAGAGCTTGATGATGCAATAGACGAAATGTTGAATCATAAAGGAAGTTTCTTGCTTGAAGTTGTGGTAGAAACTAAGGGTATGGTATATCCTATGGTCCCCGCAGGTGGTAGTGTAACAGATGTGTTGGTGGCAAAAGGAGAAAAAGTGTAATTTAAATTGATTTTCTAAGAATTTTACAACAACTAAAATAATTAAGAATATGAATAATAAAACATTATATACAATAACTATTTTCTCTGAAAATGCGGTAGGTGTTCTTAATCAAATTACCACGATATTCACTAGGAGACAACTTAATATAGAGACCTTGTCTGTTTCACCGTCGGCTATTGAGGGTATTCACAAATTTACAATCACTACTTTTGCTGATGACGAGTCAGTAGCTAAAAAACTTGTGAGACAAATTGATAAGCGTGTGGATGTTCTAAAAGCATTTTATAATACGGATGAGGATCTTGTATATCAGGAACTTGCATTATATAAGCTGTCGACTGAAAAAGTGATGGAGCATGGATCAGTAGAATATCTTGTGAGAAAATACAATATCAGAGTTCTTGAAATAACTGCTGATAATATTGTATTTCTAAAGGCTGGTCATTATGCAGAGACACAGGGATTATTTGAAGAACTTGCAAAAGAGATTGGAGTTTTACAGTTTGTTCGTTCTGGAAGAATTGCAATTACAAAGTCAAAAATTGAAAGGCTGAGTGATATGCTGGCTGAGCGAGAAGCTATGAAAGGATAATAAAACGAATATTTAATAAAGCAAACAATAATAAATAATAATTGCTGTTGATTAATTGACGGCACAAATAATAACTATTAATAAATATGGCAAAAATGAATTTTGGCGGTGTAGTAGAAAATGTAGTTACCCGCGACGAGTTTCCTTTGAGTAAGGCTCAAGAGGTTATGAAGGAAGAAACAATTGCAATTATAGGATATGGTGTTCAAGGACCAGGTCAATCATTAAATTTGCGAGATAATGGTTTCAATGTTATCATTGGTCAGCGAAAAGATAGTCCAACATGGGATAAAGCAATCGCTGATGGATGGGTTCCCGGAGAAACACTTTTTGAAATTGAAGAGGCTTGCGAGCGTGGTACTATTATTCAATACTTGCTTTCGGATGCAGCACAAATTAAATTGTGGGATACTGTTAAGAAACATTTGACGCCAGGAAAGGCTCTATATTTCTCACACGGTTTTGGAATTACTTATAAAGAACGTACAGGAATTATACCTCCAGCTGATGTGGATGTTATTTTGGTTGCTCCTAAAGGTTCTGGTACCAGCTTGCGTCGTATGTTTCTTGAGGGACGTGGTCTGAACTCTAGCTATGCCATATTTCAAGATGCCACTGGCAATGCGTTTAATCGTGTTGTAGCTTTGGGTATTGGTGTTGGATCAGGATATTTGTTTGAAACAGATTTCAAACGTGAAGTTTACTCTGACCTTACAGGTGAGCGTGGCACATTGATGGGAGCAATTCAAGGAATATTGCTAGCTCAATATGAGGTGCTTCGTGATAATGGACACAGTCCATCAGAAGCTTTCAATGAAACGGTTGAAGAGCTTACTCAATCTTTAATGCCTTTGTTTGCCGAAAATGGGATGGATTGGATGTATGCCAACTGTTCAACGACTGCACAACGTGGTGCATTAGACTGGATGGGACCTTTTCATGATGCTACAAAACCTGTTTTCGAACAGCTTTATAAAGAAGTGGCAAGCGGCAATGAAGCACAGCGATCAATTGACAGTAACTCGCAAGCTGATTATCGTGAAAAGCTTGAAGAGGAGTTGCGTGAGCTTAGAGAAAGTGAAATGTGGCAAACGGGGGCAGTGGTAAGAAAACTACGTCCTGAAAACAATTAACTTATAAAGTATATTCTTCAAATATTGAAATATTAATATTTGAATCTCAATATTAGGAAGGTGTCACTAGTTGACACCTTTTTTTAACCTTAAACTCGAATTTATTATTAACCTGAGTTTCGGATAAGAAAGTGACTAAAAAAATTGGCAAACAAGCTT
>CAYFTB010000027.1:0-21123 GCA_964345875.1 uncultured Proteiniphilum sp. | reverse complement strand
TAATAGAATAAAAGTACTTAATATTCTAGAATTGGATGAATATGTGCCTATATTTTTATTATTGACTTATCTAAATAATCAAGAAGTGTTGCATAAATGGGATTTTTACGCAAAATATCAGCATTTCCTACTAAAAACATTTGTTGCCTAGCTCTAGTTAAAGATACGTTTAGTTTTCTGTCAACAGTGCCTTCTTCATTTAGGTTACAAAGAAAATTCATCTGATAGGGGTTATTAATACAAAACGAAATGATAATAATATCACGCTGACTACCTTGAAATCTCTCCACCGTATCCACCATAATATTTTCGTGACCCTCTATGCCTGCCAGTTCTAGCTTATGTTTTATTAATGCTATTTGGTTTCTATATGGTGCTATTATGCCTACGCTATCGCTATTGAAGGTTTTGTTGTCGTGCATGTAAACCTCTTGCAATGACTTGATGATAGATATAACAATATCGGCTTCGTTGTCATTTGTTTTGCTCGAAAGAGTAGGGGCTTTGGTCATCCTTTCTGTGGAGAATAAGGCAACTCGCTTTGATGCAACTATCTTAGAAAACAAATTGTCATTATCACTATATGAAGATTGCCATTCATCCGACTGCCATTTTTTTGCTGGCAATAGTTTGTTGGGATAAAAATAGGTTGACGGAAATGCTGCAATATCATTGTGCATCCTGCCTTGGATGGTTAGCTGCGAATGAACATGACTCCAATTATTTTTAATTGCATTTCGCATTAGTCGCTCGAATAACGAGTCGGCACAGTTGGTAATTCCTATCTCCGTGAGCTCTGGCTCTGATATAACGGAGTGAAACTGCTTTTGTAGCACAATGGCTGGTAGCTGATTGTGGTCGCCTATCATTATGAATTTGCCGAATCGGGGTAGCAATCCTATAATCTGTGGTTCTAATATCTGAGACGCTTCATCAATGATGGCTACATCAAAGTTTTTTAAATTAAATAGTTCTTGTCTGCCATTAATTGAAGCTACTGTTGAAATAAAAATGCGTGTATCTTCAATCTCTTTTCTTAGTGCATCCCTGCTTATTGCCTTTTCTGCAATGTTTTGAAGAAGCCTATCTCTATATTTTTCGCTACACGAAAGTTTTGTGCCAATTCTTATAAACTTATCACATACTTTGTCATCACATCCAAAGGCTGCATTGATCGCATCACACAATTCATCTACAGCCCGATTAGTATATGCCAATATAATGATGTTTGTGTCTTCTTGCTTATAATATTCCTCTATTAATCTTTTAGCAAATATTGATGTTTTTCCCGTTCCAGGAGGGCCAACTATAAGGAAGTAATCCTCTGCTGATAATGCATTATTAATGATGTTTTCGGGATACTCTAAGTTACAATGGCTATTATTAATGTGTAGCTTTGGAGCATCAATACCCAGAAGTAAGTTTCTTTTCTGTCTCGATGCATTCAAGAAGCAAAATAAGCTTTTATACATACTATTGTATGATGTATCCAATGTGTCATGCTCAATAGCCCATTTAGTGTTTACATCAAAGTAAGATTGATTACGTTGCTTGTGTCTGAATCTAATATCTATATAATCCTTTGATATCTTCGATATTGATCCTTTCAGAATTTGTTTATTCAGAACAGTATCATTTTCTGTTTTGCGTGGATACACGATGCATATCTCACCCTCTCTGAAGTTTACAATATTATTATTGTCGGCATTGCGAGCAAATCTGATATTCATATCACTTTCGCCACTCTCAATATTATCAATCGTCAAGTCTGAAATAACATCTAAAGCCTCTTCACGTTCCGAAAAGCTGCTGTTCCACAATGATGCAACTCCAGTGGGCGATTCATAATCAATATCACCAATCTTTTGAAGATAAAGTTCGCGCGAAACGAATCGTATATATCTATAAAAATATGCTAGTTCGGTAGTAGTGCATTGTTTTATAATTGATTTAAAGTGTTCTATCTTCTCTGTATAAAAGCGTGCTGTTGGTTTTGCAAATGATACGGTGTTGTACAAACTTTCAAACATACTAGCTACATCTTCATTGTTGCCCTTAATAAGTTTGTGCTCGTTGATTACAATTTGATTTCTAAAATTGATTATCTTCTTGGTTAGCTGCTGATAGTCTGCCGCAAAACGCAAGTTAGAGCCGGGAATATTGCCTGATGAATATAATATTGCTGCATCTATCTTTCTCTGGTCAACACCAAAGACGCTTTGTATCATCATTCTATATATGGTTGTTTGCACTTCGTGATTAAGTGCTATTTTGCCCATATCGTGACCTGGCCATGGTAGCTTTCCCGACTTTAATTCAATAATTTTAAACTCGTCACCAGTTGTGTGTAATAAGTCTAACCTCCCTTGAAATCCATATTGTTCGCTAAAGAATGATGGCTCTAGAGTGCAATCATGTACATCTATATTTCTAGTAATAAAATCATCTTTTATTACTCTTTTTATGTTTTCGAATTGAGCTTTCGCCTTTGACATAAATTCCATAAAGTCGCTAGTCCCCTCAATATCCTTGCAACTTGTATATTCAAATGGTGACATCTTGAATGATTTCAAAAATGTGTCATTAAATGAAACGTTGTCAATTTCCGTAGCAAATATTAGTTCATCTAAAAAGAAGTTTGCCAAGTTACCTAACAATATACTTGATCTATTGTCAATGGTTTCAAACTTATTTCGGAAAAAATGCATAGGGGACTCACAAAAGTCATGAAAGCATTCTGCCACAGCGGAGGCATCAACTAGATAGTCAGGCTCAAGAACAATAATTTTAGGAACTAAATAACCGTCTTCATCAATTTTGTAATCAACGATGTTTATTTGAGCGCCTTCCCAAAACATTTCTATGGAACTATTAAATTCCGTGTTTTGATTAGTTACATTATATTTTACAACTACTGTTAGATTTGGCTCACTTTCCACTGCACAAGTAAGATGGTTGGTTGCTCTATCTACATCAATAATTTGTAATCGAAGAGACACTTCCTTTTTGTAAGTGTTAGATATAGGTTCTTGTACCTCAGTATTGTCTATATTGTTATCTCCTTTAATAAGGAAATTGATAAGACCAATAATTGCTTGTTCATGTTTATTGTATTCTGTATAGCTTACTTCAAGGTCTTTGTTTTTCCTAGCCTCTCGGGCTCTTACTCTAAGGTTCTGTAATTGCCATTCTAGTTGTTTAGGTAGTTTATATTTCTTTGATATAAATACTAGACGTGCAAAAAGGTTCGGAAACTGTATTGTTTCCGAACCTGTTAATTCTCTTGTTAAACGTTCAAGAGTTTTTCTTAATTCAAATGTTTTCTGATTTGTACTAGTATCTGAATTATATATCTCTCGAACGTCTATTGTATATTGTTTGTAATCTATCATACGTTGAAGTAGTAATTGCAATTACTCCCCATCTTTAATTGTTTTGTCAGCCTCCGTTTTTGCTTTTTCAGTAATTGCATCCGACTGTTTTTGTGCTTGTTTCAATAGTTCATCAGCTGCTTTCTTAGCCAACTGTTTCGCTACTGGATTCTTCGCCTTGCTAATGATACTATCTCCTTGCACTTTTGCAGCATTTATCAATTTTTCACTCTGCTTGGTGGCTTGCTCCATAATTTGCTCAGCTTTCTTTTGTGCATCTTGTTTTGCTTTGTCAACAGCACCAGTTGCTTTATCAGTTAGATCATCTTTCACTGAACCCACTTTGTCCATTACCTTGTCTTTCTCTCCACCCAAGATGTTATCTATAGTTCCTTTAATGTCTAGCTCCACTTTTGGATCTTTGAAAGTTCCTCCAACCTTAAATCCAATAGTTTGGAACTGTTTAAGGTTTAGTTTGTCAGGCATTTTAATGCTACCAGTATATTTTATTGATTGATCTAAACCTGTTAGTCCACCAATATTTAAGTTGTAGTCTTTAATGTTTAGGTTAAATGGTTTAGTTTCAATCATACCATCTTTAATAGCAAACGAAAGAGCTAAGTCCTTAAGTGAAATATTAGATAGTTTATCTATCTTCAATTTACTTGCTAGTTCATTTAACACATTATTTTCGCCCTTCAATGAAACCATCTCCGCTTTGAAGCTTCCAGAGCTTATCATAGAAGTAAGAATTGGCATCATGTCTCCTGAAAGAAGAGTGTTAAGGGATAACTTAGTATCAAATCTTCCATCTAGCATACTAAAAATTGGTGCAATCTTCTTCAATGATTCCACTTGGCTCATAATTTCAGCAAAAGATATTTGTTTTAAGTCCACATCGAAGTCCACATTTGGTTCACTTGGGTTCTTGGTGCTATACTTACCGTTAAGTGCCATGGTTCCACCAAAGGCATTAACATTCATCTTGTTTATCTTAAGTTCACCATCGATAACTTGAAGTTGAGCTACAGCATTTTCAAGTTTCATTTCATCAAATATTAGCTTCTTGAAGTTTCCATTAAGCGCAATATTTAAGTTTTTAGGAATCTCAATAACTGAAAGTGTCGCTTTAGTTGTATCTGAATCTGTATCTTTCTTCACTTTTTCAGCCTCTTCAGTTGACATAAAATCGTTTAGATTAAAATAATTAGACTCGATAGTCATATCACCTTTGAGCGTGCTGTTGCGAAGTGCATAAGCTAAATAGTTTTCCACTTTTCCACTTCCTCTAAGGTCGTTATCTCCAATTTTAATATTTAAGTCGGCAAGGTTGAGGTATCTGTCATTGAAGATAAAGCTGGCATTGCTTACAGCAATTCCCTTTTCTACATCAGCAATATCTACCATCATATCCTTCACATTGAAGTTTCCGCCAAATTTAAAGTCTTCATATCTTTCTTTTTCTAGATACGACATTTTTCCAGCAGCATCAATGTTCATAGTTAACAAACCATTTAGCTCCGTGCCTTTCTCTAAAGGATATACATCTTTTATCATGCCTAGGTCAAGCTTACCATCAGCTACAAAAAGGAAGTTCATATCACTAATAGGATGAGATACATTCAGTTTAGCTGAAAACGGATTGCCACCCATATTGAAGCTTAGTTTAGATACATCTACCACAGTCATATCAAGTGATCCACCTGCATTTGATATATGGCTTGCTACTTGTACATTGTCAATAGACTTAGGTAGGTCGGGATAACTAAATTTACCATTCTCTACATTCAATTTAAAATCAAATACAGGGAAAATATCACCTTCCATCTTGCCTTTTAAGAAGCCTGTAAGACTCACATTGCCATCAGCTTTTAGTTTATCAAACTCGCTTGAGTATATTGCAGGAACCAATGATAGGAGAGACTTGAAATCTACTTTTTCAGCATTAAGCACTAGATCCATATCAATAGCATCATCTGGCATTTGCACCCAACCATTTATAGATAGTGGGATAGCATTAATATTTATCTCATTGTTTGCTAACACGTATTTACTTTCATTGAAATATGCTTCGATATCAGCTTTAAAATCGAGAGATAGGTCATGAGCATATCTCATTCCTTCGTTCCAAAAGCTAATTGCACCTATATTTAGGTTAGTTTTCAATAATGTGTTATCTGCAGTAAAGTCGCCATTTAACTTAAGGTTTAAATCATTGATTGTAACAGCCATTTTTGCAGTATCGCTCACAAAGGTAATGTCAGTATTGGTAATCCTAACATCTTTAAGCTGAAGTGAAAATGATGATGGTTTGTCATCATCTACTTCTATTTCTATTTCATCACTTTCGGGAACAATCTCCCAGTTAGCTCTTCCGTCTTCTAATTGATGAGCAAATAATTTAGTGCCATCAATCACGAATTTCTTAATCTCGAAGCCATCAGCAGAGAAGATACTTCCCATATTCACTACAACTGTCAGATCTTTGGAAACTAGCAGTGTGTCGCCGGCAAAGTCACCCCTCCCTGCTACATATAAGTCTTTAACGCTAATTGAAGCGTTCGGAAAGTTCTTTAGTAAGCTTATACTAAGCTTGTCAAAGCCTACATCAGCTGTCAATTGCTTGTTTACCTCTTTAAGGGCAATCTCCTTAATTTTGTCTTTAAATATTAACGGTAATGTCACGAGTAAAACAATTATCGCAACTATTGCTGATAATACTATAAGTCCAATTTTATTCTTTTTTGATTTCATAATTAGTATTTATTATATGTCATATTTGTTCAACTAAAAACATAATTTTTGGTGCAAATATTATTATGCCTACCACTAATGCACTTATTGCCACAATTAATACAGCTGCTGCTGCAATATCCTTTATTCTTTTAATTTTTTGATTATAGTCTTTGCTTATTAAATTGGTGATGTCTTCAATAGCTGTATTAACGGCTTCAACTGCAATCACTAGACCTATTACTATTACTATTGCAATCCACTCTAATGTAGAAATCGCAAAACTAAAGCCCAAAATAATAGCAAGCATAGCCATTACTAGATGTATTTTGGCGTTTGGAGTACTATGTATTAGCTCTGCCACACCTCTGAAAGCATATTTAAAACTTCTTATTCGTTTTTTAAAATACTCATACATAGAGTTAAAGTTTATAGTTTCTTTTCGAATACATAATCATCCATGACAAACCCATTTCCAATATCGTTAACTTCCTCATTTGTTAGAGTAAACCCCTCCTTATTGTAAAATGAAATTGCTTTATTATTATATTTATTCACATTCAGATATATAATACTATCTCCACTGTTTTTAGCATTAATACTTGCTAAATCAAACATCTTTTTACCAATTCCTTGTCTTCGATAATCTGGCAATATATATGCTTTGTGTATTTTGGTTTTATGCGAAGCATTACAGTTATGCTCTATTGAAATATAAGCAATTGGTAAGCTTTCGTGCCACACAATATAATATTTGTGACCTAATTCTATAATTTGATGATTAAGCGACTCTGTACTATACATCATCTCCATCATATATACAATCTGTTTAGCCGATAATATATTAATAAAAGCATCAGGCCACGCTATAGATGCAACCTTCTGGATGTCTTTTATATTTTCACTTTTTGCTTGCGAAATACAGTACATATCCATTACTATTAAACGAAAAGAACCACCTTTTGCTCAAGGTGGTTCTTTTAGATCACCTCATTACTATTATATGAGGCAAAGATACGCATTCTATATTACAATATTATTTGCTCTTCGAACTAAATAATTCGGGATTAATATTTAGTGATAAGAAAGCCCAGCTCTGAGTCCTATCTTTACTGCCACCCTTTAGGTGGAAAAAAGTATCTGTTCCAAACATCATAGAGTAACCTCCCTGAATCACGATGTAAGGACGGATAGGGTAGGTGAGAGTTAAGTCAATTTCCGAACCCAAACCCGAATCCATTCCCCATGTATTCACATCTTCTAAGTAAATTTTCTGCTGTGAAGTAAAGTTGTGATATGTCAAATCAACAGTCAACTTATCAACTGGTTTCAGTATTACAGAGGCATAAAGATCTGACAAGCCTTTGTTGCCAAAAGATGAAGCAAAAAAGTAGTCCATCGCACCATAAAACTTGTGGTGTGTTCCATACAGTGGATCAAAATTTGTAACTTTATCTTCATTATCCTTCTGTCCCGACAAATAGTCAAAACCTAATGTAGCAGAAACTCTCGGAGTAAAAGCATACTGTGCCTTTAATGCAAACATGTATGCACTCACATCCCTATCGGTTCTTGTTTTTCCAGTTTGATAATACACCGATCCTGACAAGCCCAAGCTATTTATCTTATAGTTAACATTGGCACCCATAGTCTGCATATTTTTTGTTTTTGCTGCAGGAGCTTCTTCAACTGTTCCAGCTGTGCCTCCCTCAAAGCCAAGATTCATCAGCAAGAATGAAGTATTAAAAGCACCTCTATCATATTTATACCACGCAGTCTGCATAGTTTTATATGGTTGCCCGCCTGCATAATAAGTGCCAGAATTTAGCAACTGACCATGCTGGTTATAAGCAAGTATCAAGTGTATTTTATGTGCAGTATTTTCATATCCAAGCTTAAGCGCATCATGAAATCTTCCCGCTTGATTCCAATCCAATGTGCCAAGAATTCTATCATCATCATAAGTAAGCATTTGGCGACCAAGTTGTGCGAAGTATCCACTTCTTGCAATCCTAGCCCATGCTTCGTTAATTCCTGTTGTGCGAGGATTGTTATCTATTTGTGGCCTCTCGCCCCACACAGAGACATCTTGAGCACCAAACCCCATCGATAGAAATCCATTATCATATCCGATATTAAATCTTGCACGATTAGAAATAAATGATGAAGGTTTTTGATCCTCACCAATAGGACTTATTACTCCGTGTCTATATTCAGCACGTGGTCTTAGTTGTCCTTTTATTGATATTTCACCTTTTTCCTGAGCAAATATAAAATTTCCAGATACTATAAGTATCAGCGATAAAACTAAACATTTTTTTCTTTTCATATCAAGTCTGTATTTTTGATTTGTAGAACTTTATTAATTCGTAGAATAGGTATGAACACTGCTTCTTGCCGAAGGTAAATAGTTTACTCCGTACCAAGTCATTTGTAATAACAAGAAAGCAAAAACAAGCAATATCATTGCATTTTGATTAGTTGATTGCTTCCTAAGTCTGTAGTGTATATATATCAAATACCCGATCCATGTTGCTGCAGCCCACGTCTCTTTAGGGTCCCAGCTCCAGTAGTGTCCCCATGCAGCTTTTGCCCATATTGCACCCATCAACATACCCATGGTTATAAAAGCTGTCCCTACGTACACTAAGTTGTCAGTCATATCCATTATCTTATCCTTGTCCGAGATTTTTTTCTCTCTCACTAAGTAATACAATGCCACAAGTGTTACCGCACCAAGTATTGCATATGAAAACATATATATAATAACATGTGGTGCAAACCATGGACTCTGTAGTGCAGGCATTAACACTTTGTTGTGTATTTCTGGCTTTACAATATTAACAATGATAAACACCACCGACAAAATAGTACTAAATGACAATATCCATTTATAACCCCATCTCTGATACGTGATAATACCGGCCACAGGTAGAAAAAATGAGTACCATAATCTTGTCTCACCCATTGTTCTTAGTGGTGGACGTTCTAATGATTGCCACATTCCCATTATAAAAACAAAAAACACTATTAAACCTGATAGAGTCAGTAAAGTGGGTATAAGCTTCTTGTTGCTACGCAGTGCTGTCACAGATGCAATAATCCACAAAAGCACTGAAGCAGCAGCAAAATATATAAAATGATCCCAATTCATAATTAGTCCTCCTTTGATTGCTGTTTGTTACTCTTTTTTGGTCCTGCTATGAAAAGAAACATCGATCCTGCAAGAAGCATAAATATACCTGCATAAACCACTTTTAGCCATGGATCGTGTACAAGTTCAAATACACTAGTCTTAGAGTATTTACCCATAGAATTGTCATAACTATACTGATATATTTTCCATCCACCAAGAGTAAGAGGCTTGTTTACTTCAATTGTAGCTTCAGTTTGTTTGCCATTGTCTGTAAATACTTTCACATGAGATGTATATTTCTTTACTTCTTGGATTGGCATTGCTACACTGTGTTCATCATTCAAATAAAGCACTTTGTGTGGAAACATATAACTGCCATTACTAACCCAGCCCTCTATCGCTTCTTTTAGATTGCCTCCTGTAACTCTCACTTCCAGAGCTGCAGCTGCACCTTCCATGTAAAAAGGAACTACATTGGTACTCACTGAGTCTTGCACAATTGCTGCTCGGTCAAAATAATTGAGAATCTCAACTTCATATCCAGCAAGTTCAGTTATAGCACCTACATCTTCAAACATATATGATTGGGGACGACCTTCTGGTAGTATTTTACCTTTTTGATTATCTATCACAACAAGCTTAGGCAAATATTCCTCAATCAAAAATGTATCCAACTCTATTGCAATTGGTAGCTCGTGCACTTCACCTAATAAATCCTGTGCTCTCCATTCCACTTTTCCCTCATTTACGTTCATCGTCATACGCTGCATATCTGCACTTCCAAGTATTCCTGCAAGATAAGCTATAAACAACCCAAGGTGATTAAGATAAAAGCCGATAGTTCTCCATGAGTGTGGCTTAAGTGTCATCTTAAGAGTTGACAATCCCAATATTGCAAGCATATAAAAGCTTAGCATTATAAAAGGCCATGATGTAATAATTTGATACCACCCCAAACGTTTAAATATTGTGTTGGGTAGGTGTGTATCATGTTCATATGCCGAAAACTGAGGAGTTACACCAAGAATTATGATTATAATCAACAAAACTACTAATGACGGTATAGTGGCTCTCACGCTTGACAGCCAGCGTACAATGTGCTTATCTCTAAAAAAGAAATGACAACAAAGAAGCCCTACTAAAAATAGGGCTCCAATAATAACATTAATAGGGTAACCAAAGTCTGTAGGTATGATTGTTCCAATAGTTAACTGTAACATATAACCTGCAATAGCTATTCCTGTAGCAACAATAAATCCTTCAGAATAATCCCATGGTTTTTCCCATATTTCTCTCGAATTGGTTTTCATTTAAAATCAATTGATAAATAAAATCATCTTTTACTAATAAGATGTCCATTAGCTCTAGCTGTCTCTAGCCATTTGGGAACGATAGTTTCAAGAAATTGTTTCTTGTCAGCCTCTTCCTTTTCTATATCCAATCCAATATAAGCCTGAGCTTTAGCTTTGGTTGAAATATCGGGCATTGGCACATCACCAATATGACCTAGTTGAGCCAATACTTTTGATGTGGCAAAACGAGCTTTATGAGCTCTGTCCAAACTTTGAGCTAACAATCTCTGAAATTCAACAGGTGCGTGAAATGCTCCACCATGAGAAGCTACTGCATAATCCCATCTCCATTGTGACTGGCGAAGAAGTTGTAATATATCTTTCATTTGTTCTTCTGTAGCACCTTTGTCCCAAGCAAACTTTGCTTCAATATGAGCGGCAGAAAGTTCTTTTTCAACTAAATCTCGGATCTCCATACCCTTACGTTGACGCTCATAAACCGACTCACGTAATGTTTCCTCGCTCTCGCGATGACAAACTTGGCACGTATTGTTTATATTAGCAAGAGGACTGATTATGTGGTGATCTGAAAACTTTACGCCACCTTCTGAAACATACGGCATATGACAGTCAGCACAAGATACACCTCTCTGACCGTGAATTCCCTGCATGAAAATCTCGTAATCAGGATGTTGTGCTTTTAAAATAGGTGCACGACTCAACTTGTGAATATAATCAGCATGTCCTACTTCATCATAGTATTTTTCGCCACCCTCCATAGTCAAACCATTATGCCAAGGGAAAGTAAGATAATTAGTTTCAGGCTCAAAATAGTACTCCACGTGACATTGCGCACACGCTAGCGAACGCATATCTTGCTGAGACAATTTATTAATATCATGACCACTATTTTGCAATCCTTCTATTAATGAAGGGCGAGAAATCTGTAAATTCATATTCTCTGGTTCATGACAGTCAGCACATCCCACAGGGTTTACAATCTCGTGACCAAGTGAAGCCCATCTTCCCTTATAATATTCAGAGACTCCAATAGAATCCATCATTCGAGGTACGTCGGGACTCTTACATGTCCAACAAGTCGCAGGTTGTGGCCCCTCATCTGGCCCCATTGGCGATCCAGTACGAAGTGTATTACGCAAATCCTCAATCATATGCATATGACCACGAGGTGTGCCATAATCTTTTGAGAACGCATATCCTGCCCACAAAATCACCATTTCAGGTCTTTGTTCAAGCACATCCACTATACTGCTTCCATTATATTCACTCTGAAAAGTGGTGTCAGCCGTTTCAAGCCATGTCTGATATTCACGTGGGTAGTTTTCGCCAAATATCTCACTTCTAGACTCGATTCCTTTAATTTCCACTTTTTTATTATTCATAATGCTCACAATTTCTGCTCTTCTTGTAGTAATTGAAGCAGCAAGCATTCCTAATAGGAAAACTACACCAATTGTGACGAAGAATAACATCCAGGCTACCCAAGGTTTCATCTTCTTGTTTTCATTCTTTATACTCATAGCTAATAAATTTGATAGTTATTTATTTTTTTAATTATTTAGATGCTTTTTCTTCATTGCATTGTTCAACCAGTCAGGCACCGTAGTGTCAGGCATTGGCACCAAAGCGTTAGGTGTAGATACTTCTGACCTTCCTCGAGTGTGAGGCACTTCTCTGTGGCAATCCCAGCACGCATGGCCATTGTTCATTTTTGTGGTCATAAAATCACTGCGACCAGTTTTTACAAACTCCTGATTCAGTTGCTCGTGACATCTGATACAATTATTCATAATCACTTGCGAACTCGCAGGAATGGCTTGTAATGCAGTTTTTTCACCTCTAACAGTGAACACTGCAGAGTGGCGAAGTCCATCTTTTGCTTTAAAATAGTACTTATTAAATATGTTGTTGTGTGGAACATGACAATCTATACATGTAGTGTTTCTGCCATGTGAGCTGTGCGTCCATGTTGCATAATATGGACTCATCAAATGGCAATTGACACAAGTTCTAGGATTGTCCGATAAGTAACTATAAGCACGAGAGTGAAAAAATGAATATAAAAACAGACCTACAAAGGCACCTGTGATGATGATAGCAGGATAACGCCATCCTCCGCGGGGTTTTACTAGTTCCCAAAGCTGCTTCAATTTTCTCATGTTAATTATAGTTTGAGATTGTTTATTTATCTTCTAATGCAAAAATGCAAAATATATTCCAATATATATGTAATTTATATTACATATTTAATATTTATCGCTTATTTAGTACACATTTCTATT
Organism: uncultured Proteiniphilum sp.; assembly: GCA_964345875.1. Lineage (GTDB taxonomy): Bacteria > Bacteroidota > Bacteroidia > Bacteroidales > Dysgonomonadaceae > Petrimonas. Next base: position 8,288 of record CAYFTB010000027.1, on the reverse strand, counting down.
ACAATAGTATAATTGTCACTTTGAAATATCCTAATAAAGATAGCTTTGTTATGGTTATATTGCGGAGTTTGTTAATTCATGGCTCTAACTTTCTCAACAATTTTTACACTAAATTGTTACATTCAGAACAACAACTTATTAAAACAAATGAAAAAAGCAGATAATCAGGCATTAGTAATTTTTGGTGCCTCTGGAGATCTTACATATCGAAAATTAATTCCTTCTATATTTGATTTGTATATCAATGATTCTTTACCTGAAGGTTATGCAGTTTTAGGAGTCAGTCGTACTAATCTTTCTGATGAAGAGTACCGAAATAAAATGAAAGAGGGAATTCTTAAGTTTTCAAATATTGAAAATGTAGATCCTTCAGTTATAGATAACTTCCTATCAAAGTTATTCTATTTAAGTATTGACACTAAAAAAAGCGAAGACTATGCACTTGTTAAAGCCAGAATAAAGGAACTAAATCAAAAATATAATCTCAACAACAATTATATTTTTTATTTATCTACACCTCCAGAGCTTTATACTACTATTCCAAAATATCTTTATGGACAGGGTTTGACGTTACAACATAAAGGGTTTCGACGAATAATTATTGAGAAACCTTTTGGAAATAGTCTTAAGTCAGCAAAAGAATTAAATAAACAACTCCTAGATTTTTTCGAAGAGGATCAAATATACCGTATCGACCATTATTTGGGTAAAGAGACGGTTCAGAATCTCATGGTAACACGTTTTTCTAATGGTATTTTCGAGCCTTTATGGAATAGAAATTACATCCAACATGTTGAGATAACTGCCTCCGAAAGCATTGGTGTTGAAGGTAGAGGAGGATACTACGAAAATGCAGGTGTAATGAGAGATATGATTCAAAATCATCTCCTTCAGGTTGCATCACTTGTGGCAATGGAGCCTCCCGCAAAAGCTAATTCTGAAGAGATACGTCATGAGAAACTAAAAGTATTTAGATCTCTACGTCCATTAAGTGACGAAGATCTAAAGAACAATGTTATCAGAGGCCAATATACTGAATCGCATATAAAGGGAGAACTTGTTAAAGGATACCGTGACGAAAATGGTGTCGACAAAAATTCTCGTACTGAAACCTACTTTGCTATGAAGTTCTTTATCGACAATTGGAGATGGAGTGGCGTCCCTTTTTATATTCGTTCAGGAAAGCGACTACCCACTCGTGTGACCGAAATTGTAATACATTTCAAACCGTCACCAGCACAGTTGTTCAAATCAATCGACGGAGCAGTGGAGCAGGGAAATCAGCTTATTCTTCGCATTCAACCTGATGAAGGAATTTTACTTAAAACAGGACTTAAGGTCCCAGGCAATGGCTATGAAGTAAAATCGGTTAATGTTGATTTTCATTACTCAGACCTCAAAGACCATTATATTCCAGAGGCATACGAGCGATTAATACTTGATTGCATGATTGGGGACAACACTCTATATATGTCGGGTGAAGGTGCTGAACTCACATGGCAATTCGTACAGCCTATTCTTGATCATTGGAAAAGCGACCAAGAAGCTCCACTTTATGGATATCCTGCGGGCTCATGGGGACCAGATAATGCTGACGACTTAATAGAAAGCAAATACAAAACATGGCGATACCCGTGCAAAAATCTCACAGATGACGGACTGTATTGCGAATTGTAAAATATATTATTTGTTTCTCCCTAGCTCACAAAGAAGCTGGGGAGTCTTTTTAATGAATCACTCATTTTATTCCACAGTCTTATTTAACAGAGGTTTGTTGTAGGTATGATAAAAATCTAGTGATAAATTTGAATTGAGTTAAACATAATACTCAAAAAGCTATTTTGACCTTTTAACTTTTCAAAAGTGCTCCAAAAATATTTTCAATAATATTCTAAAATGTTTTGAATCACTAAAAACTGTTTTTGATGATATTTGAAAGTTTTTGTACCTAAAAAGCATTTCAGAGATGTTTTAAATATTGGTATAAACGTTTTTAAAATAAAATTATAGGAGCTTAAAACATTTACTAACAAGTCTAAATGTAATAATCGATAAAAAAACTGACATATCATATAATTTAGTTTTAGGAGCTAAAAAAAAAATATACCTTTGCGGTTCCTATTTTTTGTATGCAAATAACCATTTTTTGTAACATTATAATTATGAAGCTTAAAAACTACATTTGGTCATTGTTATTTTTGACTATTTTCATGAGTGGATGTGGCTCGTCTAAAAAAGTAGCCTATCTTCAACAATCCGAAAACATAACCGAGGAAGAGTACGCAACACAGCTCACCCCAATGTACGAGGCACGAATCATGCCCAAAGACATTCTAACAATTACGGTATCCACTAGTGATCCCGAGGCATCCCGTCCATTCAATATCACTGTTCCTATTTCCGAAACTGGAAACGTGCAGCGAATCACAACTCAAACTCAACTTAATACATACTTAGTAGATAATCAGGGTCAAATTAACTTCCCTATTATAGGAATGATATCATTAAAGGGCAAAACAATTCGCGAAGCTGAGGATGCTATTGCTCAATTGCTCAAACCTTTTATTATAGAAGAACCTCTTGTCGTTGTGAAGTTTGGAAATTACAAAATATCAGTACTCGGAGAAGTTTCTCGTCCTGGTTCATTCACCGTTACTCAAGAAAAAATAAATATTCTTGAAGCACTTGCAATGGCAGGTGACATGACTATATATGGAGTTAGAGATAATGTAAAGATAATTCGTGAAGATTCCAATGGAAACAAAAGAATAATGCAGGTTGATTTGAATAGTCCTTACCTTGTCTTTTCACCCGATTATTATTTACAGCAAAACGATGTTATTTATGTAGAGCCAAACAAAGTGAAGTCACAAAATGCACGAATTGGTGCCGCCACCACTTTATGGATATCGGGTATATCTATTGCTATTACGATTGCTAACTTGATGATTAATATTCTGAAAAAATAAATGAATACAATTCAAAATATGCCCAGAGAGGTAAATGATAATGATAATAATTCCATTTCTCTTATGGAGATTATTAGTAAATACATTAAGCATTGGAAGTGGTTTGTATTATCTGTTGTAGTTATTCTTTTTGCAGCATTTTTATATTTGCGATATGCAACTCCAGTTTATACAGTAGCCTCTGACATAAAGCTTAAAGATGCAAGTTCCGCTAAAGGAGCTGCTGGAAGTATGATGCTTGAAGAAATTGGGATGATTGGCGCTGTAGATAATATAGCTGATGAGGCCGAAGTGATTAAATCAAGAAGCATTGTAAGAACAACAATCAACAGACTAAATCTTCATACTTCATATATTGTAGAGGGAAGAATTAAAAGCAGTGATTTATATAAATTATCGCCGGTCATAGTGGGAATGGAACAAAGCAAACTCGATAGCTTGATTAATCCTGTTGAGTTCACAATGATGATGGATGATAATGATGTAGTACATATCAAAGGATTGATAGAAGGTGCTAAAATTGACACCACATTTGGAACATTACCAGCACTGATAAAATCCCCTGTAGGAAACATCAGTTTTGTTAGGCGTGATGGTGTGGAAAGAAATGGATCTATTATTAATGTATTGATTGAGAATCCCAATATAGTTATAAAGAAATACCGTAATGACCTTACAATAGTTTCTAAAAATCCGCGTGCTCGTTCTGCAGTACTTTCAATGACGCTTAACACTCCATATCCTGAAAAAGGCAGGGACTTTTTGGCAATGCTTGTTGATGTTTACAACAACGAAATGATTGCAGATAAAAATATGGAAGCTAGCAATACTCAAATATTCATCAACGAGCGAATTTCTATTATTGATAAAGAGCTTAGCCAGGCAGATGCCAGTGTTGAGCAATATAAGCAGTCGCAAGGCTTAACAGATATGCAAGCTGATTTACAACGCGACATACAAATGGGAAGCCAGTACGAAAGACAACTAGTAGAGGTTGAAACTCAACTTAATGTTGTAGGTTCGCTTGGAGAATATGTTAATGACCCTTCAAACCGCAATGCACCCATTCCAAGCAATATTGGTATTAATGATCCCACACTTGTGGCAACTTCCAGCGAATATAATAAACTGCTTCTCGAGCGTGAGCGTATGGCTCAAAGCATGACCGATGAAAATCCCGCAATGAGACGGATTAACGAACAAATTGCAGGACTTCGTTCAAATATAAACTCATCTATCCGAAGCGTACAACAAGGTCTAAACATTCAACGTCGCGATGCACAAAATCAAACCACTATGTATGGTGGACGCTTGGGTACAAAACCTACACAAGAGCGTGAGTTTATTGATCTTACACGTGAACAACAGATTAAGCAAAATTTGTTCTTAATGCTTCTCCAAAAGCGTGAAGAAAATGCACTTGCACTCGCAGCAACTAGCAATACAGCAAAGATTATAAATGAGGCTGTTACTGGTGAAAAGGTATTCCCAAAAACTAAAATAATTTATCTTGCAGCATTTTTACTTGCATTGATAATCCCTATTGGAATTATTTATTTGATGGATTTGTTGCAATATACTATTAAGACTCGATCCGAAATTGAAAGATTATCTAGAATTCCTATTCTTGCCGAAATTCCATCTCACGATAATAAAGACGAGAATATTGTAGTAAAAGATAATGAAACGAGCGAGCTAAATGAAGCTTTCCGTATCTTACGAACCAACTTGATGTTGGGGCTTGGAGTAGATAACAAAGTTATTACATTCACATCCACAGTTCCTGGCGAGGGTAAAACATTTGCAGCTATCAACACTGCAATTAGTTTGTCGCTAATTAATAAGAAGGTTCTTCTTATAGGTGGTGACCTCAGGAAACCCCGCTTGTCTGAATACACAAAAGTGAAATTCACATCAGGTCTCTCTAATTACCTATCTGGTTTTGAGACAAACATTGATGATTTGGTGTTACCAACAACATTGAGCAATAATTTGTGGATTCTTCCATCAGGTTCTATTCCGCCTAATCCAGCCGAATTACTTACACGCAATACTCTTGATGAAGCAATGAGTCACTTACGTGAAAGATTTGACTATATAGTCATTGACTCTGCTCCAGTTAGTCTTGTTACAGATACTCTTATTATCAACCGAGTTTCAGATGCCACTGCATACATTGTTCGTGCAAATTATTCTCACAAGAATAATCTTAAATATGCTAACGAACTACAAGATAAAGGAAAACTAAAGAATCTAACGCTAGTTATCAATGACATCAAAGATTTCCGATCAGGATATGGCTACGGATATGGCTACGGATATGGCTACGGAGAAAAAAATAAAGGGAAGAAAAAGTAAACTCATGTCTCTAAGAGTAAACTGTCATTCTGAATATATACAAAAACTATAATATTAACTTATAAGACGTTTGCTAAGTTGTAGTACTTACAGCTGCAAACGTCTTATTTTAATAACAATTCAAATGAAAAAAATCGCCGTAATTGGGCTGGGCTACGTAGGATTGCCCTTAGCTCGTCTTTTCTCAACAAAGTACACTACTATTGGTTTTGATATTAACCATAGAAGAGTAGAAGAACTAATGTCTGGGCATGACTCTACTCTTGAAGTGGAGGACAACCTACTTCAGGATGCAATCAAAAATGGATTTGTATGTACAAGCAAATTAGATGAAATTGCAGACTGCAATGTATATATAGTAACAGTTCCTACACCCATCGACAAACACAACTCACCAGACTTAACACCTCTTGTAAAAGCAAGCGAAACAGTGGGCAAAGTTCTTAAAAAGAATGACATCGTAATTTATGAATCGACTGTATATCCAGGAGCCACAGAAGAGGAGTGTATCCCAGTTCTAGAACGTGTTTCGGAAATGAAGTACAATACTGATTTTTTTGCTGGATATTCACCCGAAAGAATCAATCCAGGTGATAAAGAACATACTGTTGAGAAGATTCTTAAAGTCACATCAGGTTCTACACCCGAAATTGGGAAAGTGATTAACGATCTTTACTCATCCGTTATCACGGCAGGTACTCACCTCGCACCAACAATCAAAGTAGCAGAAGCTGCCAAAGTTATCGAAAATTCACAACGTGACATCAACATCGCTTTTGTAAATGAGTTGGCAAAAATTTTCAATATCCTTGACATAGATACACACGAAGTGCTAGCAGCTGCCGGGACCAAGTGGAATTTTCTTCCTTTCAAGCCAGGGCTGGTGGGCGGACACTGCATAGGTATAGACCCATATTACCTTGCTCAAAAAGCTCAAGAGGTAGGTTATCACCCCGAAATTATTTTGGCTGGTCGTCGTCTCAACGATGGAATGGGGCAATACGTTGCTTCGCAAATAGTCAAAACAATGATTAAAAAGGGAATGTGTGTAAATGGGGTTAAAACTCTTGTTTTGGGAATCACATTTAAAGAAAATACCCCCGACGTACGAAATACACGAGTAGTTGATGTTATACGTGCATTACAAGACTATGGTGTAGATGTTTCAATCTACGACCCATGGGCAAATGCTGAAGAGGTTATGCACGAATATGGATTAGAAATACTTAGTGAACTACCTAACTTTAAGTTTGACGGTGTTGTAATGGCTGTTGCACACGATAAATTCAAGAATATTGACATATCAAAGATTACCAATGACACATGCGTAGTTTATGATGTTAAGGGAGTACTACCTGAAGGAGTTGCAGATTGCAGACTTTAGTAATATAATAATTCATCGTTTTATTTGTACTTCATCGTTATTTAGACTTGTCTTAAACCAGACGGAAGTATGACGATGAAAGAATTATGTAAAACAAAAACAAAAATGAATAATAACAATCACATATTAATCACGGGTGGAGCTGGTTTTATTGGCTCCAACCTTACAGAGTACTTCCTGGCAAAAGGCTACAGAGTAACTTGTCTTGATAACTTTGCAACAGGACACCGTCACAATATAAAGCCCTTTCTCACAAACGATAACTATACACTTATAGAGGGTGACATACGAAGTATCGACACATGCCACAAATCTGTGAATGGTGTTGACTATATACTTCATCAGGCTGCATTGGGTTCAGTGCCTCGCTCAATCAAAGATCCAATAACCAGCAATGAGGTAAATGTTTCAGGCTTCCTCAATATGATAGTGGCTGCACGTGATGCAAATGTTAAACGATTTGTTTATGCGGCCAGCTCAAGCACATATGGCGACAGCCAATCACTCCCAAAAGTAGAAGATGTAATTGGTCGTCCACTCTCGCCTTACGCCATCACTAAGTATGTAAATGAACTTTATGCTGATGTATTTAGCAAAACCTATGGCATCCAAACTGTTGGATTACGATATTTCAATGTCTTTGGTCGTCGTCAAGATCCTAATGGAGCATATGCAGCAGTCATTCCATTGTTCGTTAAACAGTTGCTTAATCATCAAAGTCCCACCATCAATGGCACTGGCGACTATAGCCGTGACTTCACATATATAGACAATGTTATTCAGATGAATGAGCTTGCAATGCTAACAAGTAATCCCAAAGCTGTAAACACAGTTTACAACACAGCCGTGGGGGATCAGACTACTCTTAATCAGCTAGTGGCACACCTCAAAGAAATATTAAGCAAGCACGATCCTGCAATTGCAGATATTCAGATAATTTATGGTCCAAACCGTACAGGCGACATACCGCATTCCCTAGCCAGCATTGATAAAGCTAAACAATTGCTTGGATATAATCCCACACATAATATTAGAGCAGGACTAGAAGAGGCTACCAAGTGGTACGTTGAAAATTTGTAGTGTAACACAACATTATTTTATGTTGAAAAGATAAGGGGTTGAAAAGATAAAATGTTTCAACCCTTCATCTTTTTATCACTATGTGATAAAAATGACTAAACAAACGAATACGGGCTAATTCTATATTCTTTATCAATAAATCCATCCTAGAATAATTCAAAAGGTAATACGGATATAACAAACCCAAAGCTTTGATGCTTAAAATCCACGCTATAATTCCATTGTATAAGACCTATACAATGCAAATCTATATGTATATTTATATCGTTCGTTCCCTATACAATAGAATTCCACATGTGGAATTCTATTGTTAGTGACCTATATAATACAATTATACATGTAGATTTTAATTGTTCGTCATATAAACAGTAGGAATCTAGCCTCATATTTATTCATAATAAGGTGATAAGAATATAAAAATATTTACTATCTTTGTGTTAAAGTGTGGGTTAATTGATTGCTAACCAACATTTAAACTTTAATAAACGGACATATGA
>CAYFTB010000026.1:18131-21360 GCA_964345875.1 uncultured Proteiniphilum sp. | reverse complement strand
TTAAAGTCCAAATTTTCTTTGTCATTGCAATTTTTTTAGTAGAATTTCTGCTAACATTTAGTTTACGCAGTAAATATACAACATTCGTATATATTAAATTTAGAACATTCGTAAACGTAATTTCTCATCTTCCTTATTCTTGCTCAAAAAAATTGATTATGAGCAACATAATTGCTTATTGGAGCATCTTATTATTTTTCATTTACGAATGTTATTCCTATATTAGAATTTAATGTGCCTCAGTTTTCAAAGATAACAATTTTATTGTTCCAACTATAAAAAAGTAAAAAACTTATTTTTTAATACCAGTACTTCCGATGCCGTATTTTGTAATTACAAACTCATTGACTTACAGTCTAAACCGTTCCTATTAGTGTTAGTTTAGATCATATATATTAAAATGTTTTGACTTGTTTGTTTTGGTAATCTGAAAAAGCAAAAACCCCGTAAATCAAATGATTTGCGGGGTTTTTAGTACTCGGAGCGGGACTTGAACCCGCACAACCGTAATGGTCACAAGATTTTAAGTCTTGCGTGTCTACCATTCCACCATCCGAGCATCCTTATCTTTTTGAAGAAGCATTGCTTCTGGTAAACTTTCAATTTATAATTTGTTGGAAAGTCAATAAGTGTTTGACTATTGATTTCGGGGTCAAAAGTAGTATTTTTTTTAGCAACTACAAACTCTTTTCGATTATTTTTATCGAACTGCAATAAAAGACAGGGTTAGAGCATAAAAAAAGAGGACAACCGATACAGATTGTCCTCTTTTGATTATTATTTAGTGTGAGATTATTTCTCAATATCTAACAACTCAACGTCAAAAATAAGAGTTGAGAATGGTTTGATTGAACCAGTGTCTCTTGAACCGTAAGCTAGTTCTGCAGGGATATATAGTTTCCACTTAGAGCCCACAGGCATAAGTTGTAATGCCTCAGTCCATCCTGAAATTACTTGTGTAACTCCAAATGTAACAGGTTCGCCACGTTCAACACTACTATCGAAAACAGTGCCGTCAATAAGAGTGCCATGATAATGAACTTTCACCTGGTCGCTTGTTGTAGGTTTGTTACCGTTTCCTTCTTTCACGATTTCGTATTGCAATCCGCTTGGAAGAGTAACAACTCCATCCCTTTTGCCATTCTCTGCAAGAAAATCTTCTCCTTCTTTCACATTATCAGCATATTGACCTTTTAGTTCAGCGTCTTGCTTTGCTTGATTTATTGCTTGAATAGCACGGCTCTTTTCTTGAATTATTATATCAGCATCTGCCGATGTAATAGCTGTGCTTTGATTCTTTAAGCTAGAAATAAGCCCAGATAAAAACTGATCATTATTTATAGCTGCATCTTCGCTACCTAATACACCTTGTTTGAACTGTGGCATCATTTGCTTAGCCACTTGATTTCCGATACTTAATCCTTGTGCATATGCATCATCAGACTCGCTGGTGCTGTTCATAGCCTCTTTAAGACCTCTAATAAATGCGTTAAGCTTTGGTGCATTTGCTTTATTTATAGAGTCAATTTTTGAATTAAGCTCTTTTTGGATAGCAGGCTTATCAATAGAATCAGCAGCTGCTATTTTCATCTGATAATCATATTGAATCTCACTTGCACTCGATAATACACCTGATTGCTCTAAGAATTGCATCAAACCACCAGTGGTGGAAAGGTTTACACCATATGCGTATGAAATGCTGTCAGTTGCATTTTTAAGAGAGGCTGCTGGTGCAGAGCTGTTGCCACTACATGAAGTGACCGCAATTGCCAATATTGCCATAATGGCAATTGAATAAATACTCTTTTTGTTCATTTTCTTTTTTTAAATGTTTTGATATTAATATAAATATGGTTTTATTTAATAGATAATAATTCCACGTCGAAAATTAGTGTAGTGTTTGGTCCAATTAGCCCACCTGCACCTTGTGCTCCGTATGCCATATCTGAAGGAACATATAATTTCCATTTAGAACCAACGGGCATAAGTTGAAGTGCTTCAACCCACCCTCTAATCACTTGATTAACACCAAATGTTGCAGGCTGGCCTCTATCAACAGAACTATCAAATACTTTTCCATCAATCAAAGTGCCATGGTAATGACATTCTACGGTGTCATTTGCTGATGGAATTTTACCGTTTCCTTCTTTAATAATCTCGTATTGCAATCCACTTGCAAGAGTGATGACACCCTCCTTTTTAGAATTTTCTGCAAGAAATTTTTCACCTACTTCGGTGTTTGCCTTAATTTCTTCTTCTTGTTTTTGAGCAAAAAACGTCTGAATGATATCATTAGCATTCTCTGGACTCATTTCCAATTCATTATTGTTTATTACATCTGCAACTGCTTTGCTAAATGAGTCAGCGTCTATATCATTTAGGCCAGAATTTACAAGGCTGGCTGCCATACTCATACCTAAAGCATAACTTAGTTTTTCCATTTTATTTTCTACTTTATTTGTTTTAACATGCAAAGGTATAATATTATAGCGAATTACATATGCAAATCGCTGTAAATATGCATAGATGATTTTGTTAAGTTTATTTTACAATACTTTCTGAGGATTGGGATGATAAGACATAAAAGTCAGCTTTGCTTTTATTCACACTTACTACTTTTACCAATGTTAATATATGTATAATTGCAAGTAATTCAGATTCCACAAGACACAACAAGCTTATATATAATGTTTTACAAAAGTTAAAACTCAAATGTTAACGGTGCCGTGACGTGCTGGACACATAAAAACTCTTGAAAAGATGATTAAATGATACATCTTTTTGATAAACTCATCCAAGCTTATTAGTCCAGAGAGCTCGATTAACATAAACTCACTTCATTTTCTTTCCAGAAAGCATCATTTTAGTTAAAATACTCAAATGTTAATATGAAAATCATGTCACGGAATCACCTCCACAGAAGTTTTTCTTCTGCCGTCATGTGACGGAGACATAAAAACTCGCCGTTTTGTTCCTCCGTTGCATCATTTTATAACCAAAACACTCCACAACATGTCCAAATTTCACAACAGATAACATATATACCCAGCAAAACATATAATATTTATAAATTGATCTAGAAAAACTGGCTAAAAAAGCCGCCGTTACATCACGGCATCACCTCCACAAGAGATTTTATTTAGCCGTTACGTGCTGGCCGAATCTTTTTGAAATAGTTTTTTCAAACATTATGTGCAGAAAGAATAAATTCTACAAGTTTTATTTTACC
>CAYFTB010000026.1:0-18031 GCA_964345875.1 uncultured Proteiniphilum sp. | reverse complement strand
GCAGACTTTAATCCTGATTCTTTTTGTATATTTGTCTCTAATCGTTTAAGGCAATAAATCATTTTCTTAAAAGTATAAGCCTGAATACAAATAAGAGGTATTCATACCATATGTATAAACTTTGAATAGAAAATGAGAGTTATTTAGTACAGATTTAATTTATAGATATAATAATGAAAAAGATAGTAATATTGACGGGTGCAGGGATGAGTGCAGAGAGCGGCATCGCTACCTTTAGAGACTCTGGAGGATTATGGAATAACTATCCTGTAGAACAAGTAGCCACACCCGAAGCCTTTGAGAATAATCCGGAACTAGTATTGGATTTTTATAATCATCGCAGACGCGAATTGTTATCTGCCAAGCCAAATAAAGGACACTATGGGCTGGTGGACCTAGAAAAGCAATTTGATGTACAAATAATTACTCAAAATGTGGATGATTTGCACGAAAGAGCAGGTAGCACCAAAGTACTCCATTTGCACGGAGAGCTGATGAAATCAAGATCAGTAGCCAATGATGAGGTAAGTTACGACATAGACCCCAATAATAGCGATATATTACTTGGTGACAAGTGTGACCGCGGATATCAATTACGCCCACACATAGTTTGGTTTGGCGAAGCGGTGCCATTAATTTCTGATGCAGCTGAACTTTCATCAGAAGCTGATATTTATATTGTTATTGGCTCTTCGATGAATGTATATCCTGCTGCTGGATTGTTAGAATATGTTCCTGCTAGTGTACCTATTTATCTGATTGACCCTAAAGATGTGTATGTGAGTAGAAATGATGTGCATCACATAAAAAAAGGAGCTTCAGATGGTGTGAAAGAGCTGACGGACATTTTGTTGGGATAATTATTTATTATTTCAGTCTTTGCAAAAGAATTATTAATCAGTTAATTCTACATATCCATTTCGATAGTCTGAGCTTTTTTTGTATTTTTGGGCGTCGTAAAAAAAATAATATCAACAGTTAAGGATAGGAGTTTATACGTGGGTAAAAAGGTTGTTCAAACGCCAATGATGAGGCAACATGATGAGATAAAGCAGGAGCATCCCGATGCAATTCTGCTATTTCGTGTAGGAGATTTTTATGAAACATTTTCAGATGATGCTGTCGTAGCTTCCGAAATTCTGGGTATTACGCTAACGCGCAGAGGCATCGGTCCTGATGGACCAATTGCAATGGCTGGATTTCCTCACCATGCACTTGACACATATCTTCCCAAATTGGTGAGAGCTGGCAAGCGAGTGGCAATATGCGATCAGCTTGAAAATCCCAAGGATGCAAAATCTATTGTAAAAAGAGGAATAACTGAGCTGGTAACACCAGGTGTATCCATTAATGATAATATCCTGAATCATAAGGAAAATAACTTTTTGGCATCTATTTGTAAGGCTAGTAAACAATCGTTGTTTGGTATTTCATTGCTAGATATTTCCACTGGTGAATTTTTGGTGTATGAGGGCAACAAAGATGAGGTGGACAAATTGTTTGCGAACTTCTCACCCAAGGAAGTTTTGATAGAAAGGGGTAGCAAACATAAGTTTGAAGAGCTTTTTGGATCGAGCTTCTTTACTTTTGAGTTGGACGACTGGATTTTCACAGATGATGCTGCACGCGACAGACTAACTGCGCACTTTGACACTCAAAATCTTAAAGGGTTCGGTGTTGATCATTTCACACTTGGAATAATTGCTGCAGGGTCAATACTCCACTATATGGATATTACGCAGCATAATCATCTGGGGCATATTATTTCGCTAAAGCAAATTGAAGAGAACAGATATGTAAGACTCGACAGATTTACTGCCCGCAGTCTTGAACTTACTCATACGATGAATGAGGGAGGTAAATCTCTCTTGAGCATTCTTGACAAAACCGTATCTCCGATGGGATCACGTATGTTGAGACGCTGGCTTGTATTTCCTCTAAAAGAATTGAAGCCTATCCAAAACAGGCTAGATGTGGTAGAAAACTTTTTTAGGGAGGTTGAGCTTACCCAGCTGTTAGACCAAAAACTTTCTCTCATTGGAGATTTAGAGAGAATAATATCAAAGGCATCGGTGGGACGTATTACTCCGCGTGAAGTGGTTCAACTAAAAGTTGCTTTAACAGCGATAGAGCCTATAAGGGATGCTTTTATTTCGTCAAGCAATGACAGCCTGAAAGAGATGGGTGAGAAACTTAATCCTTGCCCTATAATAAGGGATAGAATTGAAAGAGAGATTCATCCTGATCCTCCAGCTATGATTAATAAAGGAGGGGTTATAAAATCTGGAGTCAATGACCAGCTAGATGAGCTAAGAAAGATAGCCTATTCTGGCAAAGATTATCTTCTGCAGCTACAACAGCGCAAGATAGAGGAGACAGGAATTCCCTCGCTCAAAATAGGATTTAATAATGTTTTCGGATATTATATCGAGGTGAGAAACACTCATAAAGATAAAGTGCCTGAAACGTGGATACGCAAACAAACCCTAGTTAGTGCTGAGAGGTATATTACAGAAGAGCTAAAAGAATATGAGGAAAAAATTCTTGGTGCTGAAGAAAAGATAGCAATACTAGAAAATCAGATTTATAGTTCTCTTGTAGAAAGCCTTGTAGCTTATATACCTACCATTCAGATTAATGCTAACATAATTGCTAGGTCTGATTGCTTGTTATCATTCTCCAAAGTTTCAAAAGCAAATAAATATATACGTCCCGAAATAAGTGATAGTGAAGTTATTGACATAAAAGAGGGACGTCATCCAGTGATTGAAAAGCAACTACCCCCTGGAGAATCATATATAGCCAATGATGTCTATTTAGATAATGACACTCAGCAGATAATGATAATTACGGGCCCCAATATGGCTGGTAAGTCTGCACTGCTCCGCCAAACGGCTCTTATTACCATCATGGCACAGATTGGATGTTTTGTGCCAGCTCAATCAGCTCACATTGGATTAGTAGATAAGGTATTTACACGTGTTGGAGCATCTGATAATATCTCATTGGGTGAATCCACATTTATGGTGGAAATGAACGAGGCAGCAAATATCATAAACAACATTTCCGATAGAAGCCTTGTGCTTTTTGATGAACTTGGCAGAGGCACCAGCACTTATGATGGCATTTCAATAGCTTGGTCTATTGTGGAATATATTCATGAAAATCCCACTGCTAGAGCCAAAACACTGTTTGCAACGCATTATCACGAATTAAATGAGATGGAGAAATCCTTCAAGAGAATCAAGAATTTTAATGTTGCAGTGAAAGAGGCAGATAATAAGGTGATATTTTTGAGAAAGCTGATTGCAGGTGGTAGTGAGCATAGCTTTGGAATTCATGTTGCCAAAATGGCCGGCATGCCTCAAAGTATTACAAAGCGGTCGGAAACAATTTTAGAGCAAATGGAAACAGCCAACCGCCAACAAGGAATTAATAAACCTATCAAAGATATTATAGAGAAGCGTGAGGGTTATCAGCTGAGTTTCTTTCAGCTGGATGATCCAGTTTTGAGTCAGGTTAGAGATGAAATCATCAATACTGATATTAATAATCTTACCCCCATTGAGGCATTAAACAAGTTGAACGAAATAAAGAAAATAGTAGCTGGCAAATAATTATTATTTGACCAAATATAACACTACTACCATTTAGATATGTATAACGAAAGCAGTGTAAATGAAACCCATCGCATGGGCAGAATAGAAGTGATATGTGGCTCGATGTTTTCTGGAAAAACAGAAGAGCTGTTAAGACGATTGAAACGTGCAAACTTTGCACGTCAAAAAGTAGAAATATTTAAGCCTTCTATTGATGTGCGATACTCTCAGGAAGAAGTTGTGTCGCACGACAAAAACTCGATTATTTCTACACCAGTTGAGAACTCAAGTAATATTCTTCTTCTTTCGTCTGATGTAGATGTTGTTGGGATTGATGAGGCTCAGTTTTTTGACATTGGCTTGACAGATGTGTGTCAAACATTGGCTGATCAAGGTGTCCGAGTTATAGTGGCTGGCCTTGATATGGACTTCCAACGTAAGCCATTTGGACCAATGCCCAGTTTATGTGCTGTGGCAGATGATGTTACCAAGGTTCATGCAATATGTGTAGAGTGTGGATCGCTTGCCAATCAAACTCATAGATTGACTGATGATGATAAATTGGTGGTATTAGGTGAATCTGAAAAATATCAGCCTTTGTGCCGTAAGTGCTATCTAAGAGAAACGGGGAAATAAGATTTATTATCTTAATCCCCCGCTGTTTTTTGTTTATTATGCGTAGTTAGTTTTTACTATCTACTTATTGTTTATCGTCAATCCTTGCCAGTCGTCTGTTCTAAATGGTGATGCTGGCAATCCTTCTTCATTATAAAGGTTGAAGTCGGGGTTGTTTGCCCAAGCATATCTCACTGCTACGGGGAACTTTACATTTGGCGAACTAACTACTATCTCATCTCCATCAATAATTGCATTTGCCCAATAAAACTTTTTGTCTGGTCCTGCAATACTGAATCCAATTAGCTTATCTCCGTTTATCTTAAGTTTTGAGTCATTATCTGCAAAGAATATTCTGATTTTCTCATTCTCAATTTGATAAGATTTATAAATTGGTCCAGAACTAACTATGTTCTGATCATAAGTCTTCTTACGTGCTTCTAGTGCTAATCTTATTCCAACATCTTGTTTGTTTTTTGGATGTATATCTAGTTCATCACCTATGTCAATAATTACTGCCATACCTGTATTTTCTAGATTTAAAGTTTGCAATTGTGCCTCTCTCAATTCTGCCCAGGCTGATTCAACTGGTTCATTATTTTTGCCCATAAAGTTGGCAAGCTGAACAAAATAGAATGGAAATTCATAACCCCATTGTAATCTCCAATCACTAATCATAAGTGGAAACAAAGTCCTGTACTGATATGCTCTGTCTGCATTCGATTCACCTTGATACCATATTGCTCCTTTTATACCATAAGGAACTATTGGTGCAATCATTGCATTATATAGTGTAGTAGGATTGTGTGGACTATCAGGATTAACATTTGGTTTATATCCTGTCTTTTTTAGATCAACGGCTACTTTATATTTCCAGTCACCAGAAATGTCTTTTTTGCTTGAATTACTTTTTACAGAGGATAAATATACATTTGCTGCATCACCATGGAAGCCCCCATCACCACCAGTGTCTGTCACCCTTACTGTGATCACAGCCTTGCCTTTCTTAACCAAATGTTTGGGAATTGTGTAATTGCGGGCAACAGATGCTCCTTCAGTTTTACCTAACTCAACACCATTGAACCAAGTTATGTCATTGTCATCTATCGCTCCTAATGATAGCTTAAGATCACCTCCTAACCATTCCTTAGGAATATCAATAGTCTTTCTGAACCAAACGATTCCATCAAATTCAGGCAATACTGATTTTTCCCAAAGTCCAGGAATAGACATTTTCTGCCATTTAGTGTCATCATATGATAACTCTGATGCTACTGGTTTATTATTTTCCATCCCGAAGTCAGCAGCGAATATTTTAGCATTCCATTCTTCATCAATTTTTTGATTAAATAGTCTAAGCTCTTCTTTATCGTTTGGCAGTTGTTGAAACGCTTTTATTTTCTCAACATACTCAGGCATGTGATTTAAAGTTCCATCGCTTACCCATGATTCGGCTGGTGTTCCACCCCATGAAGTATGAATAAGTCCGATAGGAATATTCATATTTTCATAAAGGTTTCGTCCAAAAAAATAGGCTGTTGCCGAAAAACCAGGAATCGTAGAAGGTGAACACTCCTGCCACCCACCTGCAGATACTATAATTTCATCAAGAGGTTTATTGCTTGTATTATGTTCTACTTGCAAAAGTCTAATGTTGGGCCAATTGGCCTGGCTAATCTCTTTCTCATAATTATTAATTTTTCCCCATCCAGCCAAGGGCATTTCCATATTTGACTGTCCCGAGCAAATCCATACTTCGCCAATCATAACGTTTTTCAAAGTTACGGTCTCCTTGCCTATAATTTTTATTTCATAGGGTCCTCCGGCCTTTGGTGTTTCTATTTCTGTTTTCCAATTTCCATCTTTGTCGGCTGTAGTTGTATATTCCTTATTGCCCCATGACGGCTTAACCTTAATGGAACTGTTCGAACTAGCCTTTCCCCATATTGGATTTTGAATCTCTTGTTGAAGCACCATGTTATCAGTAAACATTGCTGGCATTTTTATCTGAGCAAACATGTGTGTTGTAGTCAGAAGTAGCACTAAAAATAGTGTTAATCTAAAATAATTTGTTTTCATTGTTATTTTATTAATTTGTTTTTATGAAACTAGGGTATAAAGTTACAATTTTGCACAAGGTTGTCAAAAGAACTGTGGAATATTTCTACGCTTTGCATCTTATATTAGTGAAATGCCGTTTAGTGGTTACTGAAAGCCTTAACTTTGATGTGATTTCATAGTTAAATAAATTACGCGCATTGATATACACTTATGGAATCTAACCAAAACTTTAACTATATTTCCCCAAATAAAAAAGTGCTTTCATTAAGCACTTTTTTTATGCCTGCACCTCAAATATCAGTTTCATTTTGTAATATTGCATACAATATAATTACTAAATCAGTTTAGCATGGGCTATGAGATAGAAAGGAAGTTTTTGGTACGTGGTGAATTCAAATCCAAATCATTTGATAAGTTCAATATCAAACAAGGATATTTAGCCTTATTGGGTTATAATGTTGTCCGTATTCGCGTAAGAGATGACAAAGGGTTTATTACCATTAAGACTGCTGCAAAAGAGGGCGCAATAATTAGAAATGAGTGGGAATACGAAATTCCTGTTGCTGATGCTAATGAAATGCTAAATCTGTGTGAGGACTCGGTTTTAGATAAAACAAGGTATTTGATTAAAGTAGGTAATCATGTTTTTGAGGTTGATGAATTTCATGGAGAAAACGATGGTCTCCTGATTGCTGAAATAGAATTGGAAAGTGAAACTGAGGAATTTGAAAAACCAGAATGGCTTGGCGTGGAAGTTACTGGTAATGTGAGATACTACAACTCATTCCTTTCAATTCACCCATATAATGGTTGGCAAAAAGATGAATAATAATTAGGCTAAAGTACTTCTATTGTCCTGCTCTTATTTTATTCCATTTGCAGAATACTTCATCCAGAATATCAATTATCAAGAACAGTAAGAACCCTATTATGGAAATCATTACTATTCCCGCATACATAGTTATGTAGTCTATTCTCATCCATGCATCCACAATGAAAAAGCCTAATCCCTTATCTGTACCAAATGTCTCTGTAACGAAAAGTACAGAAGTTGCTATTCCTACAGTTACTCTCAGAGCTGAAAGTATATCGGGAAGGATACTAGGAATAATTATATGGCGAATGTGTTGCATTTTACTTGCTTTCATTGAAGTAAGAACATAAAAGTTTTCTTTATTGATCTTTTTTATCGAGTCTCGTATTGATATTATTAATTGAAACACGATAATGAGAATAATCATTATAACCTTTGTGGTCTCGCCAATTCCAAAAGTTATCATCACTATCGGGAGCAATGCTAGTTTAGGGATCGGATATGATAGATAGAGAAGAGGATTAAATAACTTATTTGCCTTTTTGCTTAAGCCAGTTAGAGTTCCCAATATAATTGCAATCAATAATGAAAGTAAAGTTCCAATTACAACTCTTTTAAAACTAGCCATCGAATGCTCTAACATTCCCTGATCTAAGGTGGTAGTAAAAACTTTATAGACATCGATAGGATTTGGGAAAGCTTTATTTTGGAATGCCAAAGAAAGTAGCCACCATGTAAGATTAAACAGGAGCAAACCAGCAAATAGTAATCTGAATGATGTTGGGACTTTAATTTTCTTCATCTTGTTATTCTTATCTATTATAAGTCTTATTACTACTGTTTATGAATATCACGTAAAATATCCTTTAGCTCACCAACAAATGAATAGAAGCTTACTGAATCATTTTGATTATTATTAAAGAAAGGATTAACAATAAGTTTTACTACAGAGGCTGGTCTTTTGCTAAGCAAGAGTATATATTTCCCTAACCTTGCAGCTTCAGTCAGATTATGTGTAGTAATTATTGTTGTAGCTCTATGTCTCTTCCATACATCTAGAAATAGTTTGCGCGAGATTTCTGCTGTAAGATCATCAAGAGCAGAGAATGGCTCATCCATTAGCATCAAATCAGGACTTGACACAAATGCCCTGGCAAGTGCAACACGCTGTTTTTGTCCGCCACTTAGCTGTGATGGATACCTGTTTAATAGCTCAGAAATATCAAGCTCATCTATTATTTTGTGGTAACTATCAATGTTTGAAATCAAAGACTTGTCTATTTTATAAGGCAATAATATATTATCTTCTACTTTTTTCCATGGAAGCAAACCTAATGTTTGTGGGACATAACCACACTTAAATTCGTGTTCTTCTATATTCCTATTATCTAAAATGATCTTACCCTCATATCTCTTTATTACTCCACTCAGTATATTGAGCAACGTTGACTTTCCACAACCCGAGGGCCCCACAATAGCAACAATATCGCCACTATCAATAGTAAATGAAATATTATCAAGTATTCTGGTTTTGTTTATACTCAGAGAGAGATTATTTATTTCGAGCATTTTATTTCAGTCTCTGTAATTAGTGAAGAATATCAGTTGCAATAATAGAGTGAATGTCGAAATTTTCATCTACTAGGTTTTTTGTCTTGAGCCATGACTCTACAACCTTTATATCGTGTTCTGCGAGCTGTTTGGCATAACTATACTCAGGTAGTTTAATATCAGTTAATAAAGCTGCAGGAAATCCAATATCCTTAGTCAATATGTTTTCAAATTTTGAAATAGGATTATTTCTTAATTCATCAACAGCTTTATTATATGCCACGTAAAACCTTTTAATAGCATCTATTTTGTCATCCAAAGTCTTTTGATGGAATGCGATACCAGTTACACGAACATCTATATCACTCATTTTCAAGATTGTTTTATTGCCTGCACTTTCTGCTATTGTGGCAAAAGGATCTGGCAATATTGTTGCGTCAATTTTTGAGTTGCTGAGCATCTCTAGTCTTAAAGGAATTTTGTTTATTTCTGCCAATTCAGAATCATTGGGAGATATGCCTGCTCTTTCTAAAGCAATGTCAGTGCAGAATTCTATAACGGTGTTACGTGATATTGCAATTTTTTTCCCTTTTAGCTCTTCAATATTACCTATGTTGCTACCTTTAGCAACTATCAAATTGAAAGTGCCATCACATTGCGATACAAATTTTAATGGAATGCCCCCAGCTGACTGAATCGCACCTCCTGTATAGTCAATAACAGTGCCATCAAGATTATAGCTTTGCAAGGCGGCATCTCTTTCGTTAGCTGAGTAGAATTTTTGTAGCGTAACTTCAACATTGTTATCTGAAAAATATCCTAGTTCTTGTGCGATGGCTAAGGGCAGATAATCCATTGATGACATTACACCTATTGTTAGGCTATCGTTGTTGTTTTGATTATTTTTATTGCTACATGACACAAATGCTGCAATAGTTATTGATAATGCTAGTATTGTTTTTATTTTTATTCTCATTGTTGAATAATCATTCAAAAAATAGTTCAAAAAAAGAAGGCTGAATTAGTCAGCCCTCAATAACTATAAAAACAAGATTGTTGAACAAAAGTTCTATTTATGCTGTCTTGTTAATGTATTACTCTATGACAGTAACCCAACCATGATTATCAGGTTCGTCTCCATACTGAATTGCTCTAAGTTTATTATAGAGTTTTTCTGATATTGGACCTGCTTTGCCATCTTTGCAATACTGATATGTTTTATTTTCTGATAAATCATCAACACGTAATATAGGGCTTATCACTGCTGCCGTGCCACAAGCACCAGCTTCTTCCAATGTACTTAATTCCTCAACTGGCATTTGGCGACGTTCTACTTTCAGTCCCAAATCTTCAGCTAACTGCATTAAGCTTTTGTTCGTTATTGATGGTAAAATAGAATCTGATTTTGGAGTAATATAAGTATTATCTTTTATTCCAAAGAAATTAGCTGGACCACATTCATCAATATATTTCTTTTCTCTTGCATCAAGATAAAGAACTGCAGAATATCCCAATTTGGCAGCTTTGTCACCAGCAGTAAGACTTGCTGCATAATTACCCCCTACTTTATATGTACCAGTTCCTAATGGAGCAGCTCTGTCATACTCCCGCAATATAACCATTGGAGTGGGCTTGAACCCTTCCTTGAAATAAGGTCCTACGGGTGAAACAAAAATCAGAAAAGTGTATTCAGTTGAGGCTTTAACACCTACCTTGGCGCTAGTTCCTATCAATAGCGGTCGGATATAAAGAGATGCACCACTCTCATAAGGTGGGACAAATCTTTCATTCTTTTTGATTACCATTGCTACCATCTCTTCAAAAAGCTCAACAGGTAACTCCTGCATCATTATTCCCTGACAAGATGATTGTAATCTAAGAGCGTTATCACGCATTCTGAAAACACGTATTTTTCCATCCTTGCCTTTGAAAGCTTTCATGCCCTCAAACACTTCCTGACCATAATGAAGACATGTGGCAGCCATATGTAAATTTAAATACTCTGAAGTTTCTGCCACTGGTTCGCTCCATTGCCCATCTTTGAAATAGGATCTAACATTGTAGTCTGTTTTTATGTATCCAAATGATAGATCTGACCAATTTATAGTGTCCATTTTTTTACTTGTAATTGTTTGTTAAAGTTAAAAGGTCTTCTTTTGCAAAAGTACCACTTTATTTCAATAATTAAATCGATTTAACGAATTAAATAGCTAATTTCGTGATTCTAAAAGCAATGATAGATCAAATTACAGCAGCAAAAATTCATGATGCAGCTCAAATAGTGGAGGTTGTATCAGATTTTGTTACACTGCGTCGTCGCGGTGTCAACTATGTGGGTCTATGTCCCTTTCATGACGATCGCACCCCTTCGTTTTATGTTTCACCCGCCAAAAACTTGTGCAAGTGTTTTGCTTGTGGCACTGGAGGTTCCCCAGTTCATTTTATAATGAAGCACGAACAGCTATCTTATCCTGAGGCGTTGAAGTTTTTGGCAAAAAAATATAATATTGAGGTTGTTGAAAAAGAATTTACAGACGAAGAACGACAGGCACAGAGTGATAGAGAAAGTATGTTTATTCTTAATGAATATGCTAAAGATTATTTTGTAAAAACACTTCACGAACATATTGAAGGAAAAACAGTAGGGTTAAGCTATTTTAGAGAGCGAGGCTTCAGGGATGATGTAATCAAGAAGTTTCAGCTGGGATATAGTGTTGATTTAAGAAATGCCTTTTCTACAGAGGCAATTAATAAAGGATACAAGCAAGAATTTTTGCTAAAAACTGGCCTATCAGTAGGTGGAGAGAGTAATAGCCCTGTATATGATAGATTCAGAGGCCGAATAATATTTCCTGTACACACTTTGTCAGGCAAAGTTGTTGCCTTTGGTGGGCGAATCCTAAAGAAATCAGACAAGATGGCGAAGTATGTTAATTCGCCTGAAAGTGAGATATACTCTAAAAGCAAAGAGCTATACGGAATATACTTTGCCAAAACAGCTATTGTTAAGGCAGATAAGTGCTTTTTAGTTGAGGGATACACTGATGTAATTTCGATGCATCAGGCTGGGGTTGAAAATGTTGTCTCATCATCGGGGACAGCACTCACTCATGGACAAATAAATATGATCCGTCGCTTTTCCGAGAATATTACGGTTTTATATGACGGAGATAAGGCCGGAATTGCTGCTGCTCTTAGAGGAATAGACCTTTTATTGGAGAGTGGAATGAATGTATGGGTTGTATTATTACCAGATGGTGAAGATCCAGATTCGTTTGCACGAAAACAAAATGCTGAAGAGTTTAATAAATATATAAGCGAAAACGAGCAAGACTTTATTAGTTTCAAAACGCAGTTACTATTAGAAGAAACTGGGGATGACCCAATCAAACGATCAGGATTAATAAATAATGTGATAGAAAGTATTTCGCTTATCCCTGATAATATAAAGAGATCTGTATATATTAGAGAGACATCGAATATTTTTGGGACTCGTGAAGATGTTGTTATATCTGCGGTTAATAAGATAAGACGTAAGAGATTTGATAAAAAGAAAGAGGAGCAACAACGAGATGAGTCGCAAAACAAAATATACTCTCATGTCAATAATTCTTTAGAAGCAAATACCTTTGCTAGCCATCCTAATTCAGATAAAACTACAAACAGCCCTTTTGAATATTTTGAGAGGGAGCTAATTAGGTATATTATCAGATATGGAAAGTTGCCAATATTTATAAAGTTCGATACTAAAAATGAAATTGTTGATGGGAACAATGTTGAAGTTGAACATATTGAAGAATATGGTCCTTCAATCATAGAGGTTATTAATGACGATTTGGGCCGAGATATGTTTCTATTTGATGGCAACCATTTTTTTAAAAATAGCCTTTACCGTAGCATCTTTGAAGAATCTTACAGTAAGCTTGAAGATGACACCTTTGATACAACCAAAAACTTTGTGAACCATATTAATCCAGAAATAAGTCATCTGGCCGTAGAGCTGATTAGTGATCCATATCAGCTTAGCAAAATTCATTCACGTACTATCGGCGAAAAGGCAGATGACAAGAGTTCAAGGTTAAGAGAGCGTAATTCCCTTGACAAATTAGTAATCAGAGCAACTACAGAGCTTAAGAATGCTTACGTTATGCAGAGAATAGCAAATGTTAAAGAAAAAATAAAATTAGCTGACTCTGATACTCTGATCGATCTAATTAAAGAGCTTAGGGAACTACAAGAGCTTCAGGTTTTTCTTGCTAAAAACCTTGGAGAAAGAATTGTGTTGAATTATTAATTTGTAAAACTATTAATCAACTATAGGCTATCACTATTACAGACAATACGTATAGCTATGAATATCATTATCATATGTACTTAGAAACCAAAAATGTTGTAAAGCAATATTCAAATCATTTGGCACTCAACAAAGTTAGTATAGGAGTGCCTCAAGGCAGTGTGTTCGGACTTCTGGGACCTAATGGAGCAGGCAAGACTACGCTTATCAGAATTATCACTCGCATAACTGCACCTGACAGTGGCGAGGTATTGATTGCAGGAAAACCATCAACTAATGAAGATGTTTTAAATATTGGGTATCTTCCTGAAGAACGTGGACTATACAGAAAGATGAAGGTAGGTGAACACGCTATGTATCTTGCTCAATTGCGAGGATTGTCAAAAAAAGAAGCTCATCATCAGCTTATGATATGGTTTAAGAGATTTGACATAATGGACTGGTATAATCGTAAGGTTGAAGAGTTATCAAAGGGAATGCAACAGAAAGTACAGTTTATTTCAACAGTTATTCACAACCCTAATTTGCTAATCTTTGATGAACCCTTTAGTGGATTCGACCCAGTAAATACGGAGTTGATTAAGAATGAAATGCTTCGCTTGAAAGACGAGGGTAAGACTATCATACTCTCAACTCATAATATGGAATCTGTAGAAGAGTTGTGTGATAATATTGCATTGATAAATAAGTCTGAAGTAGTACTTCAGGGCAAGGTATATGACATTAGAAAAGAATATAGTCCAGGAATTCTAAAATTTAGGATTCATGGCAGTTCATTTGATATTGATCACCATACATTCACGCTTTTGTCTAGTGAAAGATATCACGAATATACAGATATAAGAATCAAAAAAGACACATCTGTTTCCAACAACGATTTGGCAAAGCTTATACTTGATTATTATGATGTGGTGAGCTACGAAGAAGAAATGCCAACAATGAATGAAGTATTCATTAAAGCCGTAACACCGTCATAATATTATTCAACACACTATATAAAATACTTATAATACATATGAATACTTTAAGTTTAGTAATACAACGAGAATATATTACCAGAGTAAAGAAAAAGTCATTTATTATTCTTACACTTCTGATGCCACTCTTGATGGTGGCAATGTCACTGTTGCCGCTTTGGATATCCACCATTAATGAAAGTGGAGTTAAGAATATTGCGGTCATTGATAATACGGGTATATATGCATCCCTTCTCAAATCAACAGACAGATATTCATTTCAAATAATAGACACACCTGATCGTCAAGAGGCAGAAGCCAATTTAGGAAAGGATTTGTTTGCAATACTACAAATTACTGATGACCTGAACAAGAGACCAAAGGCTGTTTCAATATTATCAGAAAAACAAGCACCTGCTGATTTGCAGTCATTAATTGAGCGTACTCTTAACGAAAAGGTAACTCAGCAACGATTAGATGAACTTACTCTTCAAGGGCAAATAGACCCTGAGGCTATTTCACAAGTCAGAACAATCATTAATGAAGGAGGTGCCGTATCTCTAAAAACAATGAGAATGTCGGGCGATGGAAATGTAGCGGAATCATCCACTACAACAGCTACAGTTATTGGTATGGCTTTTACAATTCTGATATATATGTTTATACTAATGTATGGCAGCATGGTTATGCAAAGCGTTTTGGAAGAAAAGAAAAGTAGAATTGTAGAGGTTATGGTTTCTTCAATCAAGCCAGTCAAACTGCTTACTGGAAAGATAATTGGTGTAGGTCTTGTTGGTATAACTCAGCTCTTAGTATGGGGAGTCATTGCGGGCATCTTGTTTAGCATTATATCTATGTTTATAACCATGCCTGATCAATCTACCGCCATGATGTCATCCGCTCAGGGAATATCAAATGAGGAGATAGCTAAAGCAATGGAAAATATTATGAATATAAACTGGATTGAGATTGGATTTTATTTCCTTATTTATTTTATTGGAGGGTATATTCTCTATGCTTCTATCTTTGCTATGTTTGCATCAGCGGTTGATAGCGATGAAGATGTATCACAGTTTACACTGCCAGTAACACTTATAATTATTTTTGCATTCTTTGCTGGAATCTATAGCATCGAAAATCCCGATGGGCCACTTGCATTTTGGACTTCACTCATTCCATTCAGCTCACCAATTGTTATGATGGTGCGTATCCCCTTTGGCATTCCGTTATGGGAAAAGCTCCTGTCAGTAGCTTTGTTATTTGGAACATTTATTCTAATTTCCCGTTTTGCTGCAAAGATATACCGTGTGGGAATATTGATGTATGGAAAAAAAGTTACTATTAAAGAGATGTTTAAATGGGTAAGATATAAGTAGAAACCCATTGAATATAAATATAAAAAGTGTAATGCTGCTTATCAATAGTGGCTTTACACTTTTTTTTGTTGGCTAATCTAAAGAACCATCCAAAACCAATATGTCCAATCGGCAATGCTCAAAATTGATGCTATATTCTCACTGTATTGATGTTATACAATAAGAATCTACATGTGGATTTGTACTGTTCGTGATATATATAATGCAAATACACTTATAGATTTTCATTGTTCGTGGCATATACAATAGAAATCCACATGTAGATTTGCGTTGTTCGTGGCACGAACAGTCATAATCTACAGGATAAATTATCCATAATAATAGAAAGAGATAATCAATCTGGTGGCAAAGAAAGAGTCGTACAAATTTATACTGCTTCACATTATATATACCTTTTATCGCTCTATTAGGGTTTCTCTCACTATTTCAGGGTATATAACCTCAATGTAATACTAATTTATAGGTATTGATACATTTTTATATTGACACTAACTTTGTAGAATAGAAGGATCATGTGTTTAGGTTAATCATAGCCTTCAGGGTATAATTAAAAGGATTTAATAAAACAGATATTTCATATTGAGAACAATAATACTCACTCTCTCACTGTTTGTGGTAGCAATTATATCAATATTTGTAGGGGTGGCAGACATAACTATTGCTGATATTATCAGCATGGATAGCGAAAAGCTCTCGCTGATAACGATTAGCAGAATACCAAGAACGGTTGCTCTGGTTCTGGCAGGCATTGGCATGAGTACATCGGGTGTTATAATGCAACAAATGACACAAAACAAGTTTGTTGCACCCACAACAGCTGGCACTCTTGAGGCATCTAAAATGGGTTTATTGATGTTCCTTATTTTGATTCCTACAGCTGGAACTGCAATGAAGATGCTTTTTGCATTTCTGTTTACATTTGCTGCAAGTGTCATTTTCCTAGGCATTGTTAGACGGATACGTCATCGCAATGTAGTATTTGTTCCAATCGTTGGTTTGATGTTTGGAGGAATTATTGGTTCTATATCCACATTTTTTGCTGTTAAGCTTAATGTGGTTCAAGACACAAATGCGTGGATGATAGGCGACTTCTCGGGCATACTGCAAGGACGATATGAACTAATATTTATGAGCCTCCCTGCTATAGTTATCACTTATCTTTATGCAAATAAATTTACCGTTATAGGTATGGGTGAGGATTTTGCGAAAAGTCTGGGACTCAACTATAAGACAGTAATGAATATAGGACTTTTTTGCGTATCACTAACGGTTAGCTCTGTAGTTATCACAGCAGGGGTTATTCCATTCTTAGGGCTGATAGTACCAAACGTAGTTAGCTTGATGTTTGGCGACAACTTGAAACGTACACTCCCCTATGTAGCTATCACGGGAGCAATCTTTCTTTTGATCTCGGATATAATTGGTCGTATAGTTATTTATCCTTATGAAGTGCCAATCGGAGTTACTGTTAGTATAATAGGTGCTGTGATATTTTTAATTATGATATTGAGGAGACGATGAATGCTATAAAGAAAAACTATATTATCATAACAACATTGCTCCTTTTGTCAATTGCATTATTCCTATTTTACAAAATAGGAGCCAATTGGGAATTTGCACTCCGTCTTCGTTCGATAAAGTTGGCAGCAATACTCGTTGTGTCGTGCTGTGTGGCATATTCCACTGTTGCGTTTCAGACAATAACCAATAACAGAATACTCACTCCCTCTATTATGGGGTTTGAGTCGGTGTATTTATTGCTACAAACAATTATTGTATTTATTTATGGTGACAGCACCTACAAAGTATTGGGAGGAACAGGCAATTTTTTGTTATCAGTTATTTCGATGATTGGATTTGCCTTTTTACTTTATTTATTGATTTATAAAAAGGGTAAAGACAACCTATACCTTCTATTGCTTGTTGGTATTATAATGGGCACTTTGTTTAACAGTCTCAGCTCGTTTATGCAACTTCTGATTGACCCTAATAATTATTTTATTGTTCAGGGAAAGATGTTTGCCACTTTCAACAAAATTAATACTAGTCTGTTATGGCCATCTACCGCTTTAACAATTATGATTCTGATATTCGGCTTTAGACTAACCAAATATCTGGATATTATGTCTTTGGGAAGAGACCAATCTATCAATCTTGGGGTTAACTACAACGGCATGATGAAGATATTTCTAGTTATTATTGCTATTCTTGCTTCAGTGTCCACTGCATTAGTTGGGCCAATTACATTCCTAGGATTGCTGGTCTCGAATCTAACTTACGAAATATTCAAAACATATAAACACAGCATTGTTATTTCTGCGGCAATCCTTGTAACGGCAGTAACGTTGATAGTAGGACAATTTTTGATGGAGCGAATATTCAAGCTTACCATCCCTGTAAGCGCAATTATAAATATGGTAGGAGGCGTATATTTTATGTACTTATTATTACGAGTTAAAAAACTATGATTGAGGTAAGAGATATAACAAAACAATATGGAAAAAAGCTTGTCTTAGATGGGGTTGATTTGCAATTTCCTAAGGGAAGGATAACTTCACTTATCGGCAGCAATGGAGCTGGCAAGAGTACTTTATTGTCAATAATTAGTCGCCTGTTATCACAAGATGGAGGTATAGTTATGGTGGACGATAAGAACGTTACCGAATATAAAAATAAGATGCTGGCACAGAGATTGTCAATCCTGAAGCAGTCAAATCATGTGCGACTTAAATTGACAGTTCGTGAGCTTGTTTCCTTTGGTCGAT
>CAYFTB010000025.1:0-22128 GCA_964345875.1 uncultured Proteiniphilum sp. | reverse complement strand
TTAATTAAATTCTTATTTTTATCTCTTTATGTTTATGACCTCGTACATGTGCCAATATTTGACAATTTAATGTAGTTATTTGCCAGACAGCAATAATATATAAATAACACATTATTAACAATTACAATAATTCGATCTGCAATTGCATAAGTATCATAATTTTCTGCCATTTTAAGGATGATTATTTCTAGAATCGATTGATTGCTGCTTTCTATAGTATTTTATTTATGTGTGGTAAAATATATATTCGATAAACATAGTCTTATCTTGTACTTTAAAGGTAGATTTGAAGATTTTTTAAAGAAAGTAAGCCCCCATAATCAAATAGCATTGTTACAGATGGTACAAAGTTTTGCTTTCCTATTATATATATCCATATCCATGCTTTTTGGGGATTCTAACATAAGCTATACATGTCAAAAAACATCAATATTTTTCTTACTATGGTTGCCAGATTAGGTAAACTCCACTAGTACTTACACCCTCTTGTTGCCTTTAGAAAGTTATAGGTTTACATTTAATACTATCCATATTTGTGACTGTATTGCTAGGCGTTAATACTCTCTCCAAAGAAGTATTTAAGAGGAAAGTTTTATCGGACAGCAATAACTATAAATAAGTACATTAATTAGGGTATAGTTCAAAATATATTTAGAACTATTTATTTTAGCTTTAATATCTAAATATTGATGGAGTACAATTCATGCTCTAAATCGGGTTCACATTAGATTAATGTATAATTTGATATAAAGCATACACTTACTATAATATTCAGTTTCATCTTTTGCATATTAAACAACAAAGAGCGAATTGTTTCCAATCCGCTCTTTTCAGTATTTATAATAAAAAATACCTTAATCTTATTTTTTATCTTCCAACTCTTTCTTAGCTCTTTGCTTAGTCATGATTGAGAATGCTACTGGAGTTGCAAGGAATAAACTTGTTATAGTACCTACCACAACACCGATAAGCATTGCAAATACGAAGCTCCTAACTGCATCACCACCAAATAAAAGGATCACTAAGATTACGAGTATTGTACTCAAACCTGTATTGATTGTACGCGCTAATACAGCATTCATTGAATCATTGAACAGTTGACGCAAGTCACGTTTAGGATAGAGTTCAAAGTTTTCACGAACACGGTCAAACACTACTACTTTATCATTAATAGAGTATCCAATAATTGTTAGAATCGCTGCAATAAATGTTTGGTCAATCTCCATAGAGAAAGGCATAACTTTCCATAATAATGAATAAAGACCAATTACTGAAAATGCATCAAATGCTAGTGCCGCAATTGTACCGGCTGAAAATGCCCAGCTCCTAAATCTTACGAGTATATATATACCCATGAAAATTAGTGCAAGAGTAAGTGCCAAAATTGCATCTTTAAGTGTGTCTTCTGCAACACTTGGACCTACTTTTTGAGAACTTTGGATATAATCGTCAATGTTGCTTCCAGGAGCAATGTAGTCTTTTAATGCCTCGCCCATTACCTTTTTCAAGTCATCCTCTACAGTCGCACTTTCTGAATCAATCATAAAGTTGGTTGAGATCCTTACTTGGTTGCTCGTTCCAATTGTTATTACTTGCGCAGATCCGTCAAAGTATGGAAGAAGATCTTGCTCAATTTCATTTGTTTTAACTGGCTGGTCAAATCTAACGATGTAGTTACGTCCTCCTGTAAAGTCGATACCTGTGTTTAGTTTGAGTACGAAAAGAGAAACAATACTTATAGCTACAAAAGCAACTATTATAGTAAATACTCTACGGCTTCCTTTAAGAAAATCGAAGCTGTATTCTTTTAATAGTAGTTTATTAGAACCTTTTGTACTGAAGGAAATGTTTTGCCATTTGCCTTTTTCCATGCGTGATTCATAAACAAGACGTGTTAAGAAAACAGCTGTAAGGAATGACACAGAAATACCAATGATAAGTGTAATAGCAAATCCCTTGATTGGTCCTGTACCAAATATAGCCAATATAATAGCTGTAATAATCGTAGTTATGTTTGAGTCGATAATAGCTGAGAATGCATTCTTATATCCATCTTCGATAGATTTCCTAAGAGATTTGCCACTTCTCATCTCTTCTTTGATACGCTCATTGATAAGTACGTTGGCGTCAACTGCCATACCAAGAGAAAGAATCATACCCGCAATACCAGGAAGAGTTAAAACTGCTTGGAAAGCTGATAAAATTCCCAGCGTGAAGAAGAAGTTTATTATAAGAGCAGCATTTGTTACCATTCCTGGTATTGCTCCATATAAGAAGAATATGAATATAAATAGTACTACTAGAGCAATAGCGAATGATATAATACCGTCCTTAATTGCTTCTTGTCCCAATGAAGGACCAACAATGTCTTCCTGAACAATGCGAACGCCAGCTCTCATTTTACCAGAGCGTAGTACGTTTTCTAAGTCACCTGCTTCTTCCGAAGTGAATCTTCCAGAAATAGAAGAACGTCCACCTTCAATTTTGTCATTTACATTAGGCGCTGAGTAAACATATCCATCTAAAACGATTGCAATAGATTTTCCTTTTTCTGCACCAGTGATGTTTGCCCAACGGCTTGCACCTGCTGAATTCATAGTCATGCTCACTTCCCATGCCGAACCTGTACGTCCTTGGTCAGCTTTGGCACTGGTAACTGCATCACCGTCAAGTGCAGGACCACGTTTTGTTCCATCTCCTTTAAGAGCATATAATTCGAAAAATATTTCTTTTGTATCAATAGGTTTAAATCCCCATTTGAAACGTACGTCTGCTGGGAATATATCCCTGTACTTTTGAACGATATAGTTAATTGCAGCTGTATCAGATTTTGCTGCTGTACCAACAATTGGTCCAGTGGCTCCGCTCATTGCGAAGTATGGTTGTGCAAAATATTCTACAAAGCTTCTTGTTATTTCTATCCCTTTTTCTGAGGCGTCATCATATAATTTATCAATTGCATTATCTACAGCTTCAACATTTGTCGAATCATCAGTAACTGCAGTTGAAGTTTCTGTAGTTGCAGATAATTTTTTTGCCATGGCATACTCTGCTGACTTACTATTAACTTCATTGAAGTATGAACCTAATTCATTTACATTGTAAGTTTTCCAGAATTCTAAGTTTGCACTTCCTTGTAGTAGATTACGAACACGATCAGGTTCTGTAATACCGGGCATCTCTATTAAGATTTTTTCTGCTTGATCTAATCTTTGGATGTTTGGTGCTACAACTCCAAAACGGTCGATACGTGTTCTTAGTACATTAAACGAGTTGTCTGCTGCACTTTCTACTTCTTGACGAAGAACTTCGATAACCTGATCGTTGGTTGCAGTAGGGCTAACTCTGTCGCTCATAGTGACGCTGAAAATGTTAGCTAATTTGCCATTTGGATTTATTCTCTCATAATTCTGACGGAACAGAGTGATAAAATCTGATGATGAGCCTTTTCTGTTTTGAACAGATGCTTCGTTTATGGCTTCATTAAATTGTGAATCGTCAGTATTGGCAAGAGCAGTTAATATTTGATGAACATCCATTTCAACTATTACGTTCATTCCACCCTTTAGGTCAAGACCCAAGCCAATTTCTTTCTCACGAATTTGTTTTAATGTGTATCCCATATAAACCTTCTCCGTGGAGAGTGAATCCAGATACTGATTTTTTAGTTCTAGGTTTCCGTTAGCATATTGATCTGCCTTTT
Organism: uncultured Proteiniphilum sp.; assembly: GCA_964345875.1. GTDB lineage: Bacteria > Bacteroidota > Bacteroidia > Bacteroidales > Dysgonomonadaceae > Petrimonas. The sequence goes on along the minus strand of CAYFTB010000025.1, from coordinate 18,425 downwards.
TGTTAAACTGTTGTCCTACAATTGTAAAGGACAAATAGTATAAGCTAATTAGCGTCAATAATATTGCGAAAACTTTAATAAATCCTTTGTTTTGCATTTCAATATTACGTTTGTTTTATGTATTACTTTATTTATATGTCATAACATTTCGAGTTTGCTCTTATATAAAAATATATTGTAAAAGCATTTCCGATTGATTTTCAGCGTGCAAATATAAGCTTTTTTATCTTTTTAATAAACAATATCATAAGATATTTTGTATCTAGTTTGACCTGTGATTGTTCTTGTATAAAAGAACGGAGCAGATTATATTAATCTACTCCGTAAAAGATGTGTTGTACGTTTGAGCTATATTTAATCTACAAACCCTCTGTTCTTTAATAGATATACGGGATTGGGTTCTGCACCTCTATATTGCATATATAGCGTCATCGCATCCTCTGAGTTGCCTTTTGATAAAACATTTGCACGGAAAGAGTTGGCTGTTTCCTTATCAAATACACCTTTTTCAACAAATGGCTGGAAGGCATCAGAGTCAAGAACTTCTGCCCACATATATGCATAATAGCCTGCTGAATATCCACCACTAAACACGTGAGAATAGTATGTGCTTCGATATCTTGGAATTATTTCGCCAATTAGACCTATTTTATTCATAGACTCTTTTTCAAATTCTCTAATATCAAATTCTCTTTTTTCTGTTTGAGTATGATAATCCATATCAAGCATTGCAGATGCTACAAACTCTGTAGTTGTAAAGCCCATGTTAAACTTTGAAGCTGCATCAATTTTCTCAATTAATTCATCAGGTATTATTTCTCCTGTTTCATAATGTTTTGCATATAATTTTAGCATATCAGGATGAAATGCCCAATGCTCCATTATCTGCGAAGGTAATTCTACAAAGTCGCGTGAAACGCTTGTGCCAGACAGTCCCAAATAATTAACATCCGAAAGCATTCCGTGTAATGCATGACCAAATTCGTGAAATAGGGTTTCAACCTCATCCAATGTTAGTAATGCTGGTTTTCCTCCTGTTGGACGTGAGAAATTACCTACATTATAGATAATCGGATTTATTCTGTTTCCTTCAATATATTGTTGGCTTCGGAAGCTACTCATCCAAGCACCAGCATTTTTGCCCGCACGTGGAAAATAGTCTGTATAGAAAACAGACAAATGTGAGCCATCTTCATCTAGCACCTCATATGCCTCCACTTCGGGATGGTAAACGGGTATGTTTTCAAGTTTCTTAAAACTTAATCCGTAAAGTCTTTTAGCAGCTTCAAATACTCCCTCTCTAACGTTTTCCATTTTAAAGTATGGCTTAGTCTCTTCCTCGCTAAGAGCATACTTTTGCTGACGGATTTTTTCAGTATAATACCACCAGTCCCATGATTCAAGCTTGAAGTTTAATCCTTCAGCATCAATCATTGCTTGCAACTCCTTAGCTTCCTTCTTGGCCTGGGGTAGGGCATAGTTCCATACATCATTAAGAAGTTTATAAACATTTTCGGAGTTTTTTGCCATTGTTTCTTCCAATACAAATTCGGCATGATCATTATATCCTAGCATTTGAGCCTTCTCAATGCGTAGGTTTACAATATCACTTATGATCTTTTTATTGTCGTTGGCATTGTCGTTGTCACCACGATTGTACATTGCTTTGTATAGCTCCTCACGCAAACCTCTATTGTCAGCATATTGCAAGAAAGGCAACCAGCTTGGCTTTTGAAGTGTAAAAACCCATTTACCCTCCATGTCATTGCTTTTTGCAACATCTGCAGCTGCAGCAATAACCCCTTCAGGAAGTCCTTTCAGGTCATTTTCATTATCAATAACCATTTTATAGGCATTTGTTTCATTCAATAGGTTGTTGCCAAATTTTAGAGTAAGTGCCGAAAGCTCTTTGTTAATGCCTCTTAGTTTGGTTTTAGCTGTTTCGTCAAGCTCAATTCCCGATCTAACGAAATCTTTGTAGTAAACATCTAAGAGTCTTTTTTGCTCTGAAGTTAGATTGAAATTTTCTGCATTATCATGAACCTGTTTTATTCTATTAAATAGTTGTTCGTTTAGATTGATATTATCGCTGTGTTCTGATAAAATAGGAGAGAGCTTTACAGCTAATCCTTGAATATCGTCATTTGTCTCAGCACTTTTTAGGCCGCCAAACACTCTTGATACTCGGCTTAATATCAAGCCACTGTTGTCAAGAGCAACAATAGTGTTTTCGAAAGTAGGTTCTTCAGAATTATTTACAATTGCATCAATTTCCTTTGCTTGCTCCTCAATGCCTTTCATAAATGCAGGCTCAAAATCCTCAAAGGAGATTTTATCGAAAGGAGGTACTCCAAACTGTGTGTCAAATTCGGAGTAAAAAATACTACCTGGCTCACCCATTTGTGAGTTGTTACATCCTAATAAGCTCATAGTTACTAGTGTCATTAAAAATAATTTTCTCATTAAGTCGTCTATTAGTTTTTTTGTTTTGTATTCCCAACTATAAAATTGCATTTCAAATTGGAAATTAAATATTTATGCAAAGTTACAACATTTTACTTTATCCCAAATTCAGCATAATAGAAAGAAGTCTTATTTTTGAAATAAATCATGCCTTTTGTGGAGTTTTAAATAAGTTTCCTCAATCATTATCAGTCCTTTCATCCAACCCTAAACAATAAACCCTATTCAGGATATTTATATATTCCATGATGAATCAATAAAAACAATCTAACATCATTCTAAGTATCATGTAGTTCTAATTAATGCATGCCAGCATGTTTAAAAATGATATGCAGAAACAATAAAGCCATTACAGGAAGAGTAAAATAACCTTTTGGGAAAAATACACCCAAGTGGTTATGCCTAAATCTAGCACTATATTGTTATTGTATTTGGGTTATACGATAAGAATCCACATGTGGATTTGCATTGTTCGTACCCTATACAATCGAAATCTACATGTGGATTTCGATCGTTCGTAGCATATACAATAGAAAACAACATGTATATTTGTATCGTTCGTGATACTAACAGCTAAAATCTACTATGCGGTTTAGCTATCTATTCTGCAATTTTATCTTACAAATAAATAATTATTCAAATGAGTCAGATTGTTCTACACTTCATTTTTGCTATTTTTGTAGAAAACTAATTTATCAATGAAGAGACGATCCTTATTTTCGATATTATTATTGTTGTTATTCTCAATGTCCGTTGTATCCCAAACCGGCATTCAGCAATTTATTAGTAATCCCGCACTCCGTCATGCTTCAGTAGGAGTTAGTGTTGTTGATATAAATACTGGGGAAACTATAGTTGAACATGATTCTCAAAAATCATTGACCCCTGCATCTATAACCAAAATTATTACTACAGCGACAGCTCTTGAATTGTTGGGCGAAGACTTTAGATATGAAACTAAAGTTGGAATTGATGCTGAAAATCCTAATCGTATTTTGATAATTGGTAGTGGCGACCCTACATTAGGAAGCTCTGCCATTGATGTTAATCCTAATTCTTTTTTTATTAATGTAGCATCGGCAGCCAAAAGAACTCTTAAAAGTGATGTTGATTATGAAATATTGGTGGTTGATGATTTATTTGGCTATGAGGGTGTGTCTCCCGAATGGACATGGATAGATATGGGTAACTATTATGCTGCTGGTAGTTATGGAATAAGTGTTTTTGACAATACTTATAAGTTGTTTTTTGATACTACTAATCCTAACGTCACTCCACGAATAATCCGTACGGAACCCGATATGAATGATTTGAAGTTTTCAAACTTTCTAACTCAAAATAAAACTGGCTCTGATAATGGTTATATTTATGGTATTCCATTTTCACACGAAAGAATAATTAGAGGCAATATCCCAAGTGGAAGAAAAGAATTTAGTATAAAAGGAGACATACCTAATCCAGGTTTGTTGTTGGGTGAAACCTTATCTGAATATTTGATTCGTTCGGGAATAAAAATTAGTGGAGTTAAGACAGTGAAAGATGAGGTGCTTTCGGGAGTGGACAAAAAATATAAAATTTCAACGCAGTTGCATACATATTTTTCACCGCCTCTTGAAGAAATTGTTCGTGAAGTGAACGTTGTTAGTAACAATCATTATGCGGAGCATCTTATAAGAACTATTGGCTTGAAAGAGAAAATTAGTTCTAATTCATTACAAAATGGTATTGATTTAATTCATTCTTTTTGGAATAGTAAGGGTGTTGCTACCACTTCTTTGTCATTGTTTGACGGGTCAGGGCTTGCACCACAAAATGCTTTTAGCCCTCAGTTTCTTACCGATATTCTTATATACATGTTTAATAGTGGTCTGTACTCCAAGTCCTTTGTCAGCTCTTTGCCTAAGGCCGGGCAGGATGGGACGTTGAAAAATTTCTTGAAGAACAGTAAGTATGAAGGTAAGGTAATGGCTAAAAGTGGAAGTATTGGCGGTGTACATTGCTATTCAGGATATTTGATTGATGGTAATAAGCAATATGCTTTTACAGTGATGGTTAATAAGTTCAATGGCACTCGCCCACAAGTGAGGAGTGCCATCGAAAAATTCTTACTATCGCTATGACGATAATATTTATTGCTAAATAATTTCTTTTAATTCAATCTCAAAGACTAAAGTTGTATATCCTTGTATACCAGCATTGGGCTGACCAAAAATTCCATATCCCATGTTCCATGGAATCCAAACTTCCCATTTGTCACCAACGTTCATGTGTTGCAATGCAGTTGAGAAGCCATCAACTAGGCCACCATTAACTTTAAAGTTACGTGATACATGTTCACCCTCATCGGTCTCTGTTGTATCAAAAACAATTTTATTCTTGAACATAACTCCATTATCACCCATAAACTGATCTTCTGCAGGTTTTCCATCTTTAAACCAGTAGTTCTTGAACCATCCAGAATAGTTTATTTTTACCTCATCAGTAAATAATGGTGTAACATCTGATACTGTTCCTTCTTCCAAAACTTTATACATAATATATCCAGCTTTAGTTTTGGACTCAATTTTCTTATATTTAGAATCTGATGATATTTTAGCAAATTGAGTTTCGTTGTCTATCTTTCTTGTGTCATCAAATGTTTCTGTCTTTTCGCATGATGCAAGCATAAACAAAGTGGTGATAAAAGAAAGTAGTAATAGTTTTTTCATTTTTATTTGTGTTTATATTTGTTTAAACTAACTTCTTCAGTAAGCTCTTCATGTCAACTTCATCTCCAATTACAGATTTTAGAGAGTCGATAGATACACGTTCTTGTTCCATCGTGTCACGTTGGCGAATGGTTACCATATTGTCCTCAAGTGTTTGGTGATCAATAGTAATACAGAATGGAGTGCCGATAGCATCTTGACGACGATAACGTTTACCAATACTATCCTTTTCGTCGTATTGGCACGCAAACTCGTACTTCAATGTGTTCATTATTTCTCTTGCTTTCTCTGGTAATCCATCTTTTCTAACTAACGGAAGTATAGCAAGCTTAACTGGGGCAAGCTGTGCAGGGATTCTCAACACCACACGAGTTTCTCCATTGTCCAACTGCTCCTCATCATATGCTCCCGAGAGAATTGATAGAAACATTCTATCTAATCCAATTGATGTTTCAACTACATATGGAATATATGATTTGTTTTTCTCTGGATCGAAATATTGCATCTTTTTGCCAGAGAATTTTTCGTGTTGTGCTAAGTCAAAGTCTGTACGAGAGTGAATACCTTCCACTTCTTTAAATCCAAATGGCATGCGGAACTCTATGTCTGTTGCTGCATTGGCATAGTGTGCCATCTTTTCGTGATCGTGAAATTGATAGTTTTCCGTTCCGAAACCTAATGCTTGGTGCCATTTCAATCTCTCGCCTTTCCAATATTCAAACCAATCTAGCTCTTCACCTGGAGCAACAAAAAACTGCATTTCCATTTGTTCAAACTCGCGCATACGAAAAATAAATTGACGAGCAACAATTTCGTTTCTAAATGCTTTTCCAGTCTGAGCGATTCCGAAAGGAACTCTCATACGTCCAGTTTTTTGAACATTGAGGAAGTTTACAAAAATTCCTTGAGCATTTTCTGGTCTCAAATACACTTTCATTGCACCATCTGCTGTTGATCCCATTTCGGTCGAAAACATCAGATTAAACTGTCTTACTTCAGTCCAGTTTCTTGTTCCACTTATAGGGCAAGCTATTTCGCAATCAATAATGATTTGGCGAAGCTCTTCAAAATTACCGTCGTTCAGTGCTTTTGCAAAGCGAGCATGAATGTCATCACGTTCTTTTTGATAACCTAAAATACGAGGATTAGTTTCGCGATACATTGCTTCGTCAAAACTTTCGCCAAAGCGTTTCTTCGCTTTCTCAACCTCTTTATCAATTTTATCCACAATCTTTGCCATGTGGTCTTCAATAAGCACATCTGCACGATAGCGTTTCTTGCTCTCTTTGTTGTCAATCAATGGGTCGTTAAAAGCATCTACGTGTCCAGATGCTTTCCACACTGTGGGATGCATAAAAATTGCAGAGTCTATACCTACAATATTCTCATGCAGAAGAGTCATGCTATCCCACCAATATTTTTTAATATTGTTTTTTAGTTCCACTCCCATTTGCCCATAGTCGTAAACGGCACCTAAGCCGTCATATATTTCACTAGATTGAAAAACAAATCCGTACTCTTTAGAATGTGATACGATTTTTTTAAAAGCGTCTTGTATTGTCATAATTATTTAAGTAACGGGATAGAATTCAAAAAAAGCACTTATCACTCTGCCCCAAATTGTCATTTTTTCAAAGATGCAAAATTAACCGATTTTTTTGACAAATGACGTATCTATCTAATTAAAAGTGTATAATAATGGTTGTCAAGGAGTGAAGATACACTTGGTTGTTGATATGGAATCTTTTTATATCGTCGATTTGTGACACTAAAGGTAAACTATTATATGTTGAGTTAAGTAATTTGTGATATTAATAAATTGAATATTATTAAACCCCCTCTATATTTAAGGATTCGGATATAATTAAATTTCTCGCATTCTATTTTGTAATATAGAAAAACTTTGTACCTTTGCAGCTGGGTAAGTCCTATACGGCCAGCTCCCGATGAATCCCCCAGGTCTTGACCGAAGCAAGGGTATTTGGTTGTAGCGGCGCGATATAGTAAGCTTACCCTTTTTTATTTACTATAATTGTAATTATAATATTTACATTCAGATATAATAAAACCCTTGTTCTATGAGAATATTTCTCTTGAACAAGGGTTTTTTGTATAGTTGATACACTATCGACTCTTTAAACTAGCTTTGGGATTAGTTTGTTATCTATTGAATATTTACCCGGTCCAGATATGAACATTGCAACAAAGACTATCATTAATTCTAATGCATGGCTATATACCATGAAGTTATCACCCTTAACAATGTGTGTCAACATTGCCATTGCCATCATACCTGTAAGCATAATGGAAATTGGGCGGTGAAGAAGTCCTAATGCAAACAATAGACCTCCTGCGGCTTCTGTAAATGCAGCAAGAAATCCCCAGAATGCGGGTGCAAAATTTATTCCAACTACTGACATTGAGCCTCCCAGCCATGTCCAAGTTTCTATTCCTCCCATAATTTTAGGAAGTCCGTGGACAAACATTGATGCCCCAATACCTATACGTAGAGCTAATAATCCAATATGGATGAAATCTTCTTTTTTCATTTTTCTCAATTGATTAATATTTATATTTTCATTATTAAGTGCTTTAACTCACAAGTATTGCAATTTGTTTATCTTTGCGTTATAAATATTATTGATATGTCAACATTTGCTCCATTTTCAAAACCACTATATGTGATGTTAAAGCCAGTGGGTTCAAGGTGTAATTTAAATTGCGACTACTGTTATTATCTAGAAAAGGCTAATCTTTATTCAGATGATAATACACATGTAATGAGTGAGATACTTCTAGAGAAATTCACAAAACAGTATATTGAGGCACAATCCATTTCTCAGATCATGTTTACATGGCATGGAGGTGAAACATTAATGCGCCCTCTTTCATTTTATAAGAAAGCAATTGAATTGCAAAAAAAATATGGAGCTGGACGTCAAATAGACAATACTATTCAAACAAATGGGACTTTACTTAATGATGAGTGGTGTAAGTTCTTTAAAGAAAATAACTTTTTAGTAGGTATTTCTATTGATGGTCCTCAGGAGTTTCACGATGAGTACAGACGGGATAAAATGGGACGGCCCTCATTCCATAAAGTTATGAAAGGCATTAAGTTACTGCAAAAACATGGGGTTGAATATAATGTAATGGCAGTAGTAAACGACTATAATTCAGATTATCCTGTAGAATTTTATCGTTTTTTCAAAGAAATAGGTACTCAATTTATTCAATTTACTCCTATTGTTGAGAGAATTAGAAAATCAGACAGTCCTTTAAAATTAGCTACAGTAAATGAGGCTGTCGGTGAAGTGGAACTTGCTTATTATAGTATCTCATCCGAAAAATGGGGTAGTTTTCTTTGCGGAGTATTCGATGAGTGGATTAAAGAGGATGTGGGGAAAATATATGTTCAGATATTTGATTCTATTTTGGCAAATTGGGTTGGAGAACAACCTAGCTTATGCACAATGGCTAAAACTTGTGGTCATGCTGGAATAATGGAATACAATGGTGATGTATATTCTTGCGATCATTTTGTATTCCCTGAGTATTATTTAGGCAACTCTAATGTTCAAACTCTTACTTCTATGATGTATTCTGATAAACAACTTAGGTTCGGTAACAATAAGTTTGATAATCTCCCTCAGCAGTGTCGCGAATGTGAGTTCTTATTTGCTTGTTATGGAGAATGCCCTAAAAATAGATTTGCATATGATAAATATGGCAACCCTGGCTTAAATTATCTCTGTAAAGGTTATTATGAATTCTTTAAACATGTATCGCCTTATATGGACTTTATGAAAAGAGAATTTATGGCTAAACGTGCTCCAGCAAATGTGATGCAATGGAAACAGATGGGTATGAATAATGTTTGACAATTAAGTCGGCAATAATGTTTTTTGTATAAATAAAGCCGGGATAAGTTATATATCCCGGCTTTATAAATTTATATAATTAAGCTATTATTCTTTTCTCGAAGAGTAGCTAATTTTTAAAGCGTAAGCTTTTCTCAGAGCTTGTTTCACGTCACTGATATAACGCATTCTCGTCTCCTCATCAGCCTTAATCGAAACAGTCATTAATTGTTGATCAGCCTCATTCATACTAGACTTTTCTTGTGCAATGTAATCCTGAATGTCTGAAATCTCTGCAAACTTATCATTAAGTTGCATTTGTGTTCCTGTACCAAACTTAGCATCCAAAGGTGGGCCAATATTGATATAAGTTACAAGAGATTTCTTTTCAAGTTTCTGAATTTCAGTTGCATTTGGTAGTTTCAGTTTTACCATTAAAGTCTCCGAACGCATGGTTGTTGTAACCATGAAGAAGAATAAGATGGCGAATACCAAGTCGGGCATTGAAGCTGTGTTCAACTCGGGCATTTCTCGCCCACCACTTTTAGTAAATTTTCCCATATTAATTTCCTCTCGTAAAGTTTTTAGGTTCAGCCTCAGAAATTTTCTGTGGATAAAGCTTGTTTATTTGTTCTTTTTGAGTTTCAAGCAAATCTTCATAATCTGAATTGAAATACTTCTTAGCAGCCACCTGACGCAACTCGTTATATCCTTTCACCAATTCGTTTTGAACTGCAATATATGTTTTATAACTTGTTGTAGCATCATTCTGAAGTGAAATTACGTGTTGCCCCGTCACTGGTACTATACCAATTGGTGAGTCAAACTCCTCTTCCATTAATTCAGGTAGGTTATCGCTATTATTAGTATTCAAGACAAATTCTTTTACTTTTTCTTTCAAAGCAATTTTTCCCCCTCTTCCTAGTAGTTCATCTTGGTTCGAGTACCATTCTGTCCCCTCTTGTGAAGTAACCATTGTTTCGTTGTTTGAGTTTACCAGTACAACTAGAAGGTTACGTCTTTGTACTTCCACTTCCTGAAGGTTATCTTCATCTTGAGGTGGTGGTGGCAATCTTCTTGCCAATCCACTGTCGGTGTCCATACTAGAAACAAGCAAAAAGAAAGTAAGTAAAAGAAACGAAATATCTGCCATTGAACTTGCGTTCAAACTTGGTAGTTTCCTTTTTGTTCTTGCCATTTTTATTTAAGTTTTTCTCCCTCACAAATAAGCATGAGGGGTTAATAAGTATTTCTTATTTTCTTTTTGCAAATAATGGAGTTACCACTATTGCTACAATACTAATTACAAGCATAATATACATGCTATATATCCACATATCGGTCATTTTAAGTGTGGTTGGATTATTATCTGCACCCTCATATCCTGGGATGTGTAATAACTCGCCACTTCCGATACTGTATGTTATGCCTAGAAGTGCAGCTAATGCAACAAGAGTTAATAGACTACTTATTGCACCTTTTCGGTTTAATTTTAAGTTTTGAACGAATCCTATAATTGCAAACAGAACCAAAACTACTATTGTAATAGCTAATAAAGCATATGCCCAATATAACATCAAATCTGTAAAAGCGGGCTGTGACAAATCGGCTATAATTTTTTGGTCTGATGCAACTTGACCTCCAAGAAGAAACAGGGCAATTACTACCAACGATCCGATAATCGTGGCTAGAAATGTCCAGCTGGAGATTTTGCGTATTTTAGTTACAGCCATTTTTATTATAGTTTTTTGTATTTAACATTGTATTTAACTACTTGGTCAAGAAGTGTGATTGACGAATCTTCCATTTTGTTTAGGATATTCTCCAATTTAGAAAGAATGAAGTTGTAGAAAATTTGAAGAATAAGTGCTACGATCAAACCTCCTACTGTAGTAATAAGTGCTACCTTCATACCGCCAGCAACAATCGTAGGACTCATATCTCCTGCACGTTGGATGTCGTCAAAAGCTTGAACCATACCCACAACAGTTCCCAAGAAACCTAGTGATGGTGCTAATGCTATAAATAGAGTAATCCATGAAAGATTTTTCTCTAATAGACCACTTTGAACTCCTCCATATGCTACAATTGCACGTTCTACTTCGTCGGGTCCTTGATCTAAGCGTAACAAACCTTGATACGCAATTGATGCAATAGGTCCACGTGTGTTTCGTGCTATTTCTTTAGCAGCATCAATATCACCTTTATCTAAAGCTTCACCGACACCGTTAAGTAGAGACTTTGGATTAACATCAGCTAAGCTTAAATAGATAATTCTTTCCAAGCAGTAAGCCAAGCCTAGAATCAAAGAAATAGCGATTAGAGCCATAAAACCTGCTCCACCCTCAATAAACTTGGTTTTTAGTGCTTGATGAAATCCACCGCTATCAAACTCTGTTACAGCTGCTGCAGTTGATACTTCTTCTGTAGCTGGCTCAGATGATGCGTCTTGAGCTGAAAGATAAGTTGGCAATCCTACCGTCATTAGGCCGAAGATTGCTAAAATTGCAAATAACTTTTTCATTGTGTGTTCAAATTTTTTGGATTAATGAATTAATTTTTTGTTTTTGTTTGATTTTTGATTTATTTTATGTTGTAATTCTGATTCTTTTGGATGCTTATTACTGAACTCATCGCGGAGAGAGCGGGATTCGAACCCGCGATACACTTTTGGCGTATACACGCTTTCCAGGCGTGCCTCTTCAACCACTCGAGCACCTCTCCCTATCTACTTAATTTTGTCCCGGAAAATATGATACGCTTATCAGTAAACTATTTATCACACCATTTCTAATACAAAAGTACAGAATTAATCTATTAAAAGGCTATTTCAAATGTAAATTATTTTAAAAAAAACTCTTATAAGTGAAAACTTTGTTGCTGCAATTCTTGTAATTGTCATAAATTAAACAGTTTGCGAGCATTATACGTTGTTATTTCTGCTATTTCATTTTCATGTATATTGTAAATACCTGATAGTTTTTTTATGATCTCAACAATATAAGAGGTTTCGTTTCTCTTTCCTCTGTGAGGAATAGGTGCTAACCAAGGTGAGTCTGTTTCCAATACAATTCTATCCAAGGGACAACTGCTAATTACTTTGTCTAAGCCAGAGTTTTTAAATGTTACTACTCCATTTATCCCAATATAAAAATTACTAAGTGTCAATATTTCTGCTAGTTCGTTGCTATTCCCTCCAAAACTATGAAATACACCATAAAGATTTTTGTTGTTAATTCTTTTTATTGATTCTATCACCTCTTTTATCGCCTCTCTTGAATGTATCGACACGGGTAATTTTTTTTCTATACTCCATTCTAGCTGTTGTTCGAATACATTTTTCTGTACTTCTAAAGTGCTTTTGTCCCAATATAAATCTAGCCCTATTTCTCCTATTCCTACATAATTGTCACTATTAAGCTCGTCATGAATAATACTTAGCTGCTTCAGCCAATCGTTTGTTATTGAGGTTGGATGTAGCCCCATCATTGGTCTAAAAAAATCAGGAAATTTCTTTAGGGTATTCTTTAATTCTTCAATCGAGTTTTCGTCAATATTTGGCAATAGTGCTTTTTGTACACCCAGATTCATAGCTCTTGAAACCACACTGTCTATATCTTGATTGAAGTCATCTGCAAAAAGATGAGTGTGAGTATCAATTATTATCATCTCTAACGGCATTGCTTTTTCTGTAGTAATATATGAGTCCATATTCTTTGTTCTTTTCTATTTTCTCTTGTGACTCATATTTTGAATTGTATTTTTCTACTTCGTCCCATATTTTTGCGATAACAATATCCACTTCAGATCTAAACTCTGATACCTCTTCTTGTATTTTGTTTGTGGCGTTTTGATGTATTTTTTGAGTTTGATATCCATCCTTAAATAATGAGAACATAACATTTACTTTTGCTATACTTGGATTATATAATGGCACGCCACCTTGTCTTATTCTATTTCCTTCTCCGTTAATGATGTTATTGCCCCATTCCAATATTTGTTCATTAGAGTTTAATTCTGGTTGAAGCATATTTAGGTTATGTAGATTGTAATATTCTAATTGATTTTTTTTTATTTCAGATCTTTGAACACACATATAAAGTACTTGAATAAAATGCGATATATATAAACGTGCGTTCCTGACCTTGTCCTGAAAGGTAATATTGGTCCTAACCTGAATATCAAATGTCTGTTGGTACTTTAATGTTAATCTCTCAAATTTTGATACTATCCTCTTTGCTTCAGAGAGAGTCTTCATTTCTAAAGCTACATCATTATAATCTAAGTTTGCTGATTTTTCTATTGCTGTTTTTAGAGCCTTTATTCTTGATATGTCGGTATTTGGAAGTCTTCTATAGGGCATTTTTTATCAATTAGTGTTCTCTATCCATTAATGATTCTGTGAGTTTTATTAATTCTCTTTTTCTCTCTTCTGGTACTTCCACTGCGGAAAGATAATTAAAGGCTGCAAGATAATATTTTTTTATTAGAAATTCGGATACTGATTGTAAATTTAATTCGTCATAAATATTTTTCACAGCATTTATCTTTTCTTTTCTATCAAACTCCTTAGGGCTTATCCATTTAATAAGTTCTTTTCGTTGTTCTTCATTCGATGATTCAAGTGCTTTTATCAGTAGGAATGTCTTTTTATTATTAGCAATGTCTCCACCGGTTTTCTTGCCAAAAACAGTGCTGTCTCCATATACATCCAGTAAATCATCTTTTAGCTGAAATGCCAATCCTAAGTTAATCCCAAATTCATAAAGATTATTTGCGTCTTCAATACTAGAGTTTGAAATTAGAGCACCAGTTTTTAATGAGCATGCTAGCAGAACGGCTGTTTTTAGCCTGATCATTTCCAAATATTCGTCTGTACTGACGATGCTGCGATTTTCAAAATCCATATCGTATTGCTGACCCTGGCAAACTTCCATTGCCGTTTGTGTGAATAAGTCTAATATCTTGGTGTTTTTAGCAATAGCAACTTCGGTTATATATTTGTAGGCCTCTATTAGCATAGCATCACCAGATAGAATTGCTGTATTTGGATTCCACTTTTTATGAACCGTTTCTTTATTTCTTCTCATATCCGACTTGTCCATCAAGTCGTCATGAAGGAGAGTGAAATTATGAAATATTTCAATTGCCAAGGCTCCCTTTAATGGTATTTCTAAGTCATCGTTATATAGATTGGATGCAATAAGGGTAAGTAGAGGTCGTACTCTTTTTCCTCCCAGCGATAGAATATATTCTATTGGTTCATATAGTGATTTTGGATTATAATCAAGGTTAATTGATTGAATCGCATTTTCAAATTTTTCGCTCAGGAAGTTAATACTAAAAACTGTCATTTTAAATCAATATAATTTTAGAATAAAAGCTGCCCCATCACATGAGGCAGCTTTTAAATATAATTCTTAATTTGTATTCTAAATTACTACTGTTGTAGTCGGAAAACTACTGGTAGTGTAAAGCGTACACGTACTGTCGTTCCACGTTGCTTTCCTGGCTTCCATTTAGGCATCGATTGGATTACGCGAACTGCTTCTTTGTCAAGTGATGGGTCCACTCCTCTTACTACTTGTACGTCTGTGATGCTTCCATCACGCTCAACTACAAAGTTCGTAATAACACGTCCTTGAATTCCGTTTTCTTGTGCAATAATTGGATATTTAATATTATCGCCAAGAAACTTCATCATAGCTGTATTACCTCCTGGAAACTCTGGCTGCTCTTCTACAACAACAAAGATCTCCTCAGTAACTTCCTCTTGTTTGGGTTTTGGTGGTGGTGGTGGAACGTAAGTTTCAGCCTGTCTTTTATTAGCGTCGTCCTCTGTTTGAATATCTATCTTAGTTTCAACCTTTTCCTCTACCACATCGATTACTTCAGGTGCTTCTGGCTCTGGTGGTGGCGGTGGTGGTGGTGGCTCTGGTTCACGACGCGTAATTTCAATCTCCTCTTCAGCTAATACGTCTTGAACGATTATACTCTCGTCAAGCTCCTTAGATTGAGTAGACCATTCGAAAGCGAAAAATATAACCGCAATACCTACAACTACCCCCATCATGATAGATGTAATTTTATGCGTTTCTAGGTTCGCTTTTGGTGATTTTTTTACTTCTTCCTTCATTGTTATTTAAAAAATTTGTGTTTTTAAGACTATTAATCCTCGTTACTATAATGCAAAAATAGACATTTTTTCAATATACACTCTGCTTTTTCTAATAAAAAAATCAAAAAATATCTTTTTGTAGTTAATAGTAATAGATTCGTAAAAGTTTTATGTTGTTTGCTGTAGAATAAGCATAAATCATTCTACTACTTTATAGATATCCTTCAAGTTACGACCATATCCATCATAATCTAAACCATATCCTACAATAAAGTCATTTGGTATTTCAAGAGCTACGTATTCCAAATCTACTTCTTGTTTTAGTGCGTCTGGTTTGAAAAGAAGGGTCGCTACTTTAATCTCTTTGGGGTTATGATTGTTTAATACCTCTTTTAATTTTACAATAGTGTTTCCAGAATCAACAATATCTTCGATTACAACAACTGTGCGATTTTCAATATTTTCATTCAATCCTAATAACTCTTTCACGTTATTACTTGATGAAACTCCCTGATAAGAAGAGAAACGTACAAATGTTATTTCACATTTAATATTAACTTCTTTCATCAGTTCACCCATAAACATGAAAGCTCCATTGAGAACAGCAATGAAAATAGGTTCTTTATCGTGTAGTTCATTATTAATGTCAACTGCTATCTTCTTAATTGCAGTTTGAATTTGTTCAAAATCGATAAACTTCTCAAATTTTCTGTCCTTGATGGTTATTACTTTATCCATATTTTTAAATTTAATCGCAAATGTACAAAAATAATCCTTGATTAAAAGCTAATGCTAATTAATTATACTGCTTTCATTGTGATTAAGTAATATAGTTTTCGTTTTGCTCTTTAAAATATAGATGCTAGTCTTGTTTGCTCTACATAATATAGAGCGAGCAATATTTATACTTTTTCTAACTTTACTTCTACTTCTGAAACATCTATAATATTATTGAAAATATAATTGTGGATGAAGACGTGATCAACACCCAGCTTTGTACATGTATTTAATATGATATATTTCTTTTTTTCGCAGATAAATATGATTAAAATAACAACTAGATTCAGTCTGTTAGGTTTGCGAACGATAAAAATCTACATGTGAATTTCTATTATATAAGACACGTACAGTACAAATCTACATGTAGAATTAGACTGTATTTATTACGAACAATACAAATCTAGATGTGGATTCTTACTGTTTAAGACAAATACAATAGCATTATAGCTTAAATTTTAAGCACGAATGAAAATGCGGATGTTAGCAGTTGTATGATTTTTGATATTACCATACATAAATAATCTATATAAGGAAGACAGGTATAATGAAATCGAACTTTATTTATTAAATATCCATTTTAAATACATAATTTTGTAATCTGAAAATACACATACGTATCAAGATTATTATTGTGCGTTGTTTATGATAATTATTATAATATAAATTGACAAACTACTTATTAATTAAAAACCATATGAAGTTGCAAAACATATTGCTTAATGTATCTGTAATAGGAATGTTTATTATTAGTTCTTGTTCGTCAGGAGATAAATCCATGCTAAAAGGTGAGTTTCTATCTTCTAATGGTGAAACAATCTATTTAGAGCATCGTGCGTTAGGTGGGATTGAAGTTCTAGATTCTGCCAAGATAAATAAAAATGGTGTATTTAGTTTTAAATTTGAGACTCCTGCCAATCCCGAGTTTTATCAGTTAAGAGTACTAGATAAGATTTTAGTACTTACAATGGATGGAGAGGATAATGTAACAGTAAGTGGTGATTTAGTGGATATAAATAATACATTTACAGTTGAGAATTCACCTGAAAATGAACAACTGAGAACAATTGATTCAAAAACAATAAATATAAAAAAGGCTATTGATGAGCTTGAAAAAGAGCATTCTTCTAAAAGTATTAGCGATGTTGATTATATAAATTCAATTGATTCAGTTCTGGATATATATAAATCGGATGTTTCAAAAATTATACTAGGAAATCCATCTGGTGCGGCAGCATATTATGCCATCTTTCAGAAAATAAACGATTATCTGATTTTTGATCCATATAGCAGGAAAGACTATTCAATGTATGGAGCTGTTGCTACTTCTTGGGATAGGTATTACGAGGGAACAACTAGAACAAAGCACTTGCATGAGTTTACTATGAATGCCTTAAAGACACGCAAGCAGCAGGAGAAACAGGCTGCACTTATCGAAAATGCAACTGTAATGACAGGTGCTTCTTTGCCTGATATAACTTTAAAGAATATTAGAGGGGAGAATATATCTCTTTCTTCTTTGAAAGATAAAGTGGTAGTTTTAGACTTTACAGTATATAACTCAGAGTTCTCTCCAAAACATAATATTTACCTTAACAGTATTTATAAAGATTTTAAGGCGAAGGGTGTGGAGATTTATCAAATATCTTTTGATTCGGATGTGCATTTTTGGAAAAATGCCGCAAGTAATTTACCTTGGGTAACTGTGCATGAGCCAGAAAGTGTGTATTCAAAACTTTTGTCAACCTACAATGTCCGCGACTTGCCTACAGCCTTTGTTATAAACAAGAGTGGCGATGTAGTTTCGAGAATTGAGAACTATAATACATTGGCTGAGGAGATTAAAAAAGTTATGTGATTTGAAATAAAGTTTTGGAATATCAAAACTAAATCATATCTTTGTCAGAGAAATTAATAAAAAATAGAGGGGATTCCGTGCATTTACGCTTACGGAATTCTTTTTATTTAGTATCACATCAAATAACTTATATATAGGAGATCTAATAATGGCAATAACATACATGACAGAAGATGGGCTAAAGAAATTGAAAGAGGAACTTGTTGAGTTGGAATCAGTTCAGAGACCCGAAATATCACGTCAGATTGCGGAAGCACGAGACAAGGGTGACTTGTCTGAAAATGCAGAATATGATGCAGCAAAAGAAGCTCAAGGAATGCTTGAGGGAAAAATAGCACAGCTAAAAACTTTGCTTGCCTCTGCTCGAATAATTGATGAAAGTCTTATAAAGACAGATGAGATTCAAATTATGAATAAGGTTACTTTGAAAAATTTGAAAACTCAAAAGAAAATGACATATACTTTGGTTTCTGAAAGCGAGGCTGATCTTAAGAGTGGCAAAATTGCAGTTAGCACACCTATTGCCCAGGGACTGCTGGGTAAAAAAGTAGGAGATAAAGTTGATATTCAAGTTCCATCAGGGGTAATGAGCTTTGAGGTATTGGAAATCTCTATTTAAAGAATCTCTATTTATAGTTAAA
>CAYFTB010000024.1:0-23758 GCA_964345875.1 uncultured Proteiniphilum sp. | reverse complement strand
CATCATCCTTATCCGAATCGTCCTTTCTAGAAAATAATTTTTTAATTGTACTCTGATTTACTGAATACGAGAAAGAAGTACCTGTGCTCTGAAGTTTTCCAAAACCCTTTCCATTCAATATTCTAAGCTTATCAACGACAACTGGCTGATTATTCTTATCTAACTCATATATATATGGGTCCCATGTTGCGTTTAAACTAAGAGTGTAAGACTTCGAAAACTTCAGTCGGATATTAGAGTTAATCATGCTCCATTTCATAGAATCAGCCATCAAGTTGTGGCTAAAATTAATACCAAGATCATCAATAAGACTTACCTTCCTAAATCCTGTAGAATCTTTCTCACTCTTTACCTTCATTTCAAGATTATTCTTGAAGTCAAAGTTTATACTACCGCTTTTACCCTTTGAGGCTGTTCCGAACATCATCCTCGAATAAGGAGAGTAGGTATATTCCACATCATCACCAAATTCGTTACGGTAAGTATAAGATTCATAGAATCCATATTTTGGATCACTAAAGTCAGGTCGATAGCTCAGGCTGATGCTTGGTGAGAATACGTGACGTATAGCTTGCACTTTATCCCCAAATATCTTCCACGGAACATACATACCATACAATTTGGTATTCGCACTTAATGATGCACTATAATCATATACTCGATTAAATCCACTAATTGTATCAACCACAACATTCCTATTTGCTACAGGGTCCCACGCTTCTTTAACAGAACCAGTGTACCAACGTTCGGTGTAAGTAAATGAAGGGGAAATCTGAATTACATCAAATAGAGAGAAAGTAGAACTAATTGGAATACTATGCTTCATCCCGTTTTGCCAATCCTTCACCAAATTAGATTTAAAAAACTTATCCTCTTTTGTGTGTATCGAGTTTCTAAATTCACCAGAATAACTCATAGTGATCTTTTCATACCATCTTTCAGCACCCACGGCTTTCTTGCGTTTGAAAGGATTTATTCTACTCATCGTAATTGACAGGTTCGGAAGAGTAGCAGATACGGTAGAATCACTAGAAACTTGGTTGATATTCATTGAAGCAGAAAGGCTCCATGGAGAATCTGGAAAACGCTGTGTTAGGTTTATACTAGAACTTTTTGTATTATTGGATGATTCTGGTCTGTAAAGACTATTTAGGTCATTCATGTTGGCTCGGCTAGTTGAAAAATTAACACTTGCCGAAAGAGTTCTGTACATATTGGATTTTGGGTCTTGCGAGTGAGTCCAGTTTATTTTAAAGTCTTTTGAAACTGAGTATGCTCCAGGAATATTCAAATCTTTAAGTGATTTATCTCCCAACACTGTATTCATATAATTAGCATTAAAGCTACCCGAATACTTATATCTTTTGCGATAATTTGACCTAGCACTCAATCCCCACGAACCTTTAGTATATATTTCGCCTGTCAGAGCCAAATCAACATAATCATTTATTGCAAAGTAGTAGCCTCCATTGTGCAGGTAAAACCCACGTTCCATCTCGTCACCATACGAGGGCATTATGATACCCGAAGAGTAGCTCTGGGTGAATGGGAAAAATGCAAAAGGAAGAACCACTGGAAATAATGGAACATCGGCGACCACAAGCCAAACAGGACCTGTTACAACATCTTTTCCAGGTCGAACTTTAGCTTTAGATAAATTGATATAGAAGTGAGGATGATCATGCATGTCACACGTTGTGTATTTAGCATTAACCATATAGAAAGAATTATCAGCATTTTTCTTTGCAGTATTTGCAACTATATGCCCCTCCCCCTCTTGAGTAATTACATTTGATATAAAGGCTTTTCCTGTCTCAAAGTTATATTTCACCGTTTTCATCTCATACTCACTACCACCTTGAGTGAATACTGGATGGCCAAACTCTTTACCCAATGAGTCTAGTCCAAAAGTTGAAGAAATCAAACTACTATCCAAATTAGCAGTTATATATTCTCCTTTAATGTTTAAATCTCCATATTTTACATCAGCCTCTCCATAAAGATACCCCAAGTTACCTTTCGTAAAAACAATAGAATCTTTTGCAGTGTAATGTACTTCAACTTCAAGCTTTTCTTTGGGCTTTATTGCGGCAGAATCTAAGGTCAAAGAATCTGTATTGATATTCTCTGACGAGAGTGAATCAGGAATTTGCAAATCTACCAACAATGAGTCAGACAATTCAATCATGCCCGAATCAGACGAAATTACAGGTACTTGTTTTAAATCCTCGTTATTTGATCTAGTATCCACCGAGGTTTCACCAGAGTTGGCAGCAGTCACTATATCGCTAACATCCCTCTTAATATCTGATGTGTCAACACCTACCCGTTTTATTGACGAGCAATGTATTAGAACAACAGACACAACCAGAATGGATATATTTTGTAGAAGCTGCTTCATTGAAACTAACCTGCCAAGTTTGTATTTAGACCACAAAACTAATCAAATAAGCTTTAATAACGAGTGTGAAAATTAAAAATAATACTTAACAGCAGATGTTTAGCCCAAACTGAATCAGATAGATTTTAATAAAAGGTTTTTAAAGTCTGAATAATTTGCAGCAAGTTTCTCCGTAACTTTTACATCTTTCATAAATGAAGCAAGCTTACCAGGTAACTCAATTGGCTCTTCAATACACTCCTCTACAATATCTTTAAATTTGGCAGGATGTGCAGTAGCAAGGAAAAGAGCTGTCTCACCTTCTTTCAAACTCTCCCTGGCAGCCATATATGCACAGGCCCCATGAGGATCTAGAAGATATCCTTTATTATGATAAACCTCATTGATAACTTCTCTAATTGCCTCATCTGAATAGGCATATCCTGACAAATCATCAATAACATTATCATGAGATTGCTCATAAAGATCTAGAATACGAACAAAATTGCTAGGGTCACCCACATCCATTGCATTCGCAACAGTTTGCACGGATGTCTTAGGATTATATTCACCTGACTGCAAATAATTATAAAACACATCATTCATATTGTTTGCAGCAATAAACCTATCAATCGGCAGACCCATATATTTTGCAAACATTCCAGCAGTCAGATTACCAAGATTGCCACTTGGCACCGAAACAACTACCTTATCGGTCAAACCTAGACGAGCCAGCTGAGCATATGCATAAAAATAATAGAAAGATTGTGGCAAAAAGCGTGCTACATTTATAGAGTTGGCAGAAGTTAGTTTCATTTTACTGTTTAACTCAGCATCCATAAAAGCAAACTTAACCAATGCTTGACAATCGTCAAAAGTTCCATCAACTTCTATCGCGGTAATATTCTGCCCCAAAGTAGTGAACTGTGCCTCTTGTATATCACTTACTCTTCCTGCTGGATAAAGTACAAAAACCCTAATACCTTCAACTCCCAGAAATCCATTTGCTACGGCACTGCCCGTATCACCAGATGTGGCTACTAGGACATTAATTATATCACGTGGTTCTTCTTTCACAAAATGAGACAACATCCTTGCCATAAATCTTGCTCCAACATCTTTGAAAGCCAATGTAGGACCATGAAACAGTTCGAGAGCGTATATATTATGATCAACCTTTACAATAGGAATATCAAAATTAAGAGTATCAGTAACAATGAAATCTAGCTCATCTTTAGAAATATCATCACCAAAAAAAGAACTTGCCACCACCTTTGATATTTCATCAAAAGTCATATTTGTAATATTTTCAAAAAATGATTGTGGCAATTTATTTATAACCTCGGGCATATATAACCCTTTGTCAGAAGCTAGACCTTTAATTACCGCATCTTTAAGTGACACGGTATTTGCTTTATTATTGGTGCTGTAGTAATTCATATATATTATCTTGTAAAGTGCTTATAATTATCTATTTATTTGCAAAAAGGAGATTCATAAATTCATTCCCTTTAAGCAATCCATGAACTCCATATTTTGCAGCTTCCTCATCATAGGTAAGAACACCATCAGGTGCAATGTTTTTATGATAAATCAAAAATGGAATGGGATTTCTTGTATGAGTTCTGATGGCACATGGCGTGGGATGATCAGGTAAAACAGCAATTGTCACATTTTCATCCCATGTTTTGATCTCTTCATAAATTGGCTTTACAATTCTCGAATCCAGATATTCAATCGTCTTCACCTTTAAATCCACATCACCTTCATGCCCTGCCTCATCGCTTGCTTCAATGTGCAGATATACAAAGTCATCCTTTCTCAATGCTTTCAAAGCTGACTCAGCCTTACCTTCATAATTTGTATCATAAAGCCCCGTAGCTCCATCCACAGTGATAACTTCCAGACCTGCATAAACGCCAATACCCATTATAAGATCAACCGCAGATATTACAGCCCCTCTTTTAATAGGATACATATCGCTAAGCAGCTTCATGTCCGGACGATAACCTGGCGACCATGGCCAAATGCTATTTGCTGGATCTTTGCCAGCTTCAATTCTTTTTATGTTGATAGGATGATTTGCGAGCAACTCCTGTGAACGTATTATTAGTTCATTTATCTTCTTAGCAGTATCTTCAGCTTCGGCATTCTCAGCCACAACTAGGTGTGGACGAAAGGGAGTTTCAGGAATATCATGAGGTGGTCTGCAATATATGTGTTTGTTTCCATTCTTCATCTTCAGCAAATGTCTGTATGAAACACCAGTATGAAAACTAAAAACATCATTCCCCAACTCTTTACTTAAAAACGAAATAAGAATGTCAGCCTCTTTAGTTGATATATGTCCAGCGGAGTGATTTTTCAACAAGTCACCCTCAATGCACACAAGATTACACCTCATTGCTAACTCGCCCGGCAATATCTCAACACCCATGCTTGCAGCCTCGAGAACACCTCGTCCCTCGTAAACTTTAGGAACATCATAACCCAAAACCGACATATTTGCAATTTCACTTCCTGGGGACATTCCCTGTGGAATTGTGTCTAGCAATCCACTTTGTCCTTTTGCAGCAAGCATGTCCATATATGGTGTTTTTGCATATTGCAAAGGAGTTTTATTTCCCAGAGCAGCAATAGCCTCGTCTGCCATTCCATCACCAAGAATAATAATATATTTCATATGATAATTACTTTATTATTATCTAATATTTGCAATAGATATAATATCAGAAAAAACACCAGCTGCGGTAACACTTGCACCTGCCCCATACCCTTTGATAACCATAGGATATTCGTTATATCGCTGTGTTGTTATCATCACGATGTTATTACTACCCTCTAGATCATAAAAGGGATGCCCTTTATCTACTTCACGCAGCCCCACTTCACAATGACCCTCATCATAAGTAGCTACAAATCTCAGCTTCTTATCTTCTTTTTCTAGCTGCTTGCGACGCTCTTCAAACGAAGCATCCATTTCGGAAATGGTAGCCCAGAATTCTTCCAGCGAACCATCAAAATACTTTTGCGGAACAAACAAATTCTTAACCACATCTGACTGCTCAACCTTTGCCCCAGCCTCACGAGATAAAATTACAAGCTTGCGAGTAACATCCAATCCACTAAGATCAATGCGTGGATCAGGTTCTGCAAACTGTGCTTCAACTGCCAATTCAATAGCTTTGCTAAATGGAACATCTTCGCTAAGAGTATTAAAGATAAAGTTAAGAGTTCCTGACAAAACAGCCTCAAGCTTAACAATCACGTCGCCAGAGTTTGTGAGCGAGTTCATCGTATTAATAATTGGAAGACCTGCACCTACATTAGTCTCGAATAAAAACTTAACTCCCGTTTTACGTGCAGTATCCTTCAATGCTTTATATTGACTATATTGAGATGAAGCGGCTATCTTATTTGCAGTTACAACGGATACGTTTCTTGAAATAAAGCTGTCATATAACTTTGACACATTCTCACTTGCGGTGCAATCTACAAACACAGAATTAAAGATATTCATTTTGAAAATTTCATCACGAATAATCTCTGGCGTGCTATTAATGCCATTCTCCATAAGATTATCATAATATCCTTCAAGATCTATACCTTTTCTATCAAATAGTGCTTTGCGTCCGTTGGCAATACCTACAACGTTTATACGAAGCTTATTTTGCTCCTTAAGAGTTTGCTGCTGCTTTCTAATTTGATTTATCAGCTTTCCGCCCACAGTTCCAGTTCCTACTATAAAAAGATTTAACTCCTTATACTGAGATAGGAAAAATGAATCATGAATAACATTTAGTGACTTTTTCAAATCAGATTTAGAGATTACACATGAAATGTTTGTTTCACCTGCTCCCTGTGCCAATGCAACAATGCTTATTCCATTGCGACCAAGAGCACCAAAAAACTTCCCAGCTATCCCAGGCACATGCTTCATATTCTGCCCCACGATAGCAATAGTGGCAAGATCATATTCCACAATAATCTCGTTAATACTACCCATCCTTATCTCTTCTGCAAACTCCATGCTTAGAACCTTTTGAGACAAAGGAGCGTCCTGAGAACGAACACCGATGGATGTACTGTTTTCGGAAGATGCTTGAGAAACAATAAACACACTAATGCCATGTTCTGCCAAGGTTGTGAATATACGTTTGTTTACACCTATCACACCAACCATTCCAAGACCTTGGATAGTAATAAGTGCAGTATCATTTATAGAAGAGATTCCCTTTATTATTTTGCCGTTTTTATTTGGCTGAATTCTTTTAATAAGCGTACCCTTTGTTTCCTGACTAAATGTATTTCTTACATAGATTGGAATATTCTTATGATAGACGGGAAAAATTGTAGGCGGATAAATAACTTTGGCACCAAAGTTGGATAACTCTATTGCCTCCGTAAATGATAGTTCATTAATAACATAAGCAGTACTGATTATTTTCGGATCAGCAGTCATGAATCCATCTACGTCTGTCCATATCTCTAAGATTGAAGCATCCATAGCTGACGCAATTATTGCAGCTGTGTAGTCAGAACCTCCCCTTCCTAAATTAGTAATATCATTCCCATCGTTGCTTGAAGAAATAAAGCCAGGAATTATCGCAACAGACTCAACTGGATTTTTAGCAAACACCTGCTGTATAAGTAGGTTCGATTTTTCCAAATCAGGGATATGATGATCAAAGTGTTTGTTTGTTTTTATAAATTCAGTGGGATCATAAAGTTGTGAGTTGTTAATTACTTTGTTTATAATAAGCGAAGATAAACGCTCACCATAACTCACTATTTTATCAGATGTTTTTTGAGATAAATCTCCTATAAGAAAAACACCTCTCAAAATATTACTAAGTTCCTCAAATAGCAAGCTAGTTTTATCAGCTAGCATCCTTTTGTCTTCAGCCGAAATATTCAGCTCAGCAATAATCTCCTGATGCTTATGAACAATTTCGTCTAGGACAGGCTTGTATCCTGAATTTCCTTGTTTAGCAAAGTCAGCCGCGAGCAAGAGTCTATCTGTCACCCCGGCTAAAGCCGAAACCACTACAATAACAGGTTCCTTCTCTTTTTCTACTATATTTTTTACTAATTGTAATCCCTCTATGGACCCGACTGACGAGCCACCAAATTTCATAACTTTCATAAGACTATGAATATTTTGGATCATCTGACTTCAGATGATCTGATTTTAAAAATAAATAATGTTTGTGTGAATGTGGATGTTAAGAGAAAACTTAACAAAAAAGCAATTACTGCCTTGCAGATATAGAATAATTATACACCCCCCCAAGGGGTCATATACATTGTCGTTGTAGTAATAGAATTATATGTAAAGTTTAGCTCTAGCATTAATCGCAATAATTTTATTGCAAAGATAAAGGTTTAATTGATAAAATGAAACATATTTCAAAATATTACAATCAAAACGTTATCAATAAAGGCATACACCACATTATTTATAAACAAAAATGCCAAATACTCTATCAATATTAATGGCAAAGTTAACTAGATATCATAGTGGATTTCTATTATATATCCCTAGAACAACGAAAATCCACATGTGGATTTGTATTATATTTGTCACGAACAATAGGAATCTACATGTAGATTCTTATTGTATAAGACACGAACGGCACAAATCTACATGTAGATCTGTACCGTTTAATACTTATACAATAGGAATATAGTGTGATATTTAACCATCACAG
Source organism: uncultured Proteiniphilum sp. (assembly GCA_964345875.1). GTDB lineage: Bacteria > Bacteroidota > Bacteroidia > Bacteroidales > Dysgonomonadaceae > Petrimonas. The sequence continues at coordinate 15,667 of CAYFTB010000024.1, read as the reverse complement.
ACTGTATTTATAATAACCAAATAGTTTTTTGAATAATACCCAATTACTTTGATTGATTCAGGATAGCATTTATTAAGGTTCTAAAGTCGGTTTGTTATGACAAATTACCAGAGAGAATAATATAGCGGATTATTAACGTAAAAGTATAGGCTTGGTTGATTCTTCAGTTGAAGCACTCATCATGCTTTACACTGAATTATATGGAGATTACTTTCCCCATAACTTATCCATCAGTTCCTGCATTCGCTTTTCAGCACTATTTGGCTGAGATTCCCAAAACTTGCTTCTACTTAACTCTTTTGGCATATAGTCTTGTTTAACAAAGTTATTGTCATAATCGTGTGAATACTTATACTCTTTTCCATAATCAAGCTCTTTCATCAAGGACGTTGGAGCATTGCGAAGATGTAAAGGAACAGGCAAATTTCCAGTTTGATTTACCAAAGATATTGCTTTATCAATCGCAAGATATGACGAGTTGCTTTTAGGAGATGTGGCAAGGTATATTGTAGTTTCGGCAAGCACTATCCTACCCTCAGGCCAGCCAATCTTTTGTAATGTTTCGAAACAAGCATTAGCTAAAAGTAGAGCATTAGGATTGGCAAGACCTATATCTTCAGCAGCAGAAATCACCAAGCGACGTGCAATAAACTTAGGGTCTTCGCCACCCGCCACCATGCGTGCTAGCCAGTAAATAGCAGCATCAGGGTCGCTTCCTCTGATAGATTTTATAAAAGCTGAAATTATGTCATAATGCATCTCTCCACCTTTGTCATATGCCGCTGGGTTCTCTTGCAAACGCTCAGTAACATCTTTGTCTGTTATAACAATCTCATCGTCATCTTCGTGAGCAGTTACAACAAGGTCAATTATATTTAGAAGCTTTCTGGCATCCCCTCCCGAGAATCTAAAAAGGGCATCAGTCTCCTGAATTGTAATCTTTTTCTCTTTTAGAATGATGTCTTCTGTGATAGCTCTTCTAAGAAGAGATTGAAGATCACTTTTGGTCATCTCTCTAAGCACATACACTTGACAACGCGACAATAACGGACGTATAACTTCGAAAGAGGGATTTTCGGTTGTGGCACCAATTAGCGTAACCGTACCTGTTTCTACCGCATGAAGCAAGGAGTCCTGCTGTGATTTGCTAAATCTGTGCACCTCATCTATAAAAAGAATTGGGGTGGATGAATTAAAGAATTGACTACTCTTTGCCTTTTCAATAATCTCACGCACATCTTTAACCCCTGAATTTACAGCGCTTAGTTTAAAGAATGGCGTATCAATTGTGTTGGCAATTATATTTGCCAAAGTAGTTTTGCCAACTCCAGGAGGTCCCCACAAAATTATTGATGGTATTCTTCCCGAGTCAATCATTCTCCGCAATACTGCACCTTTACCAACAAGGTGATACTGGCCAATATACTCATCTAAATTTTTAGGACGCAAACGTTCTGCAAGTGGGGTATTCATTGTTTTATTGTTTATTGAACACAAATATAATGAAATGAATTGATAGTGAATGATGAGTGGTAGAGCTATTATTATCAGTTTAGATACAAGTTGAGTACACCACCGTGCATGCTCTAGCACACCATTGCTTTTATGCGTTACTATATCTTTAGTTTACATTGGCTTTATCATTCCTTCAATAAAGTCAATCTCTTCATCAGTAAGGTTGTACTTTTTGTAAAGCTGATGGTCTATTTCAGAAATAGATTTGCGCCAATCAATGTCTGAACTTTCTGTGAAGTCTTGAAGAGGGACAAAACGATAGGTTTTAGCGGTTGCATCTTGACTCGATTTTGCTATACTATGCATAAATCTGGCAAACTTTGTTGTAAAATAAGCACATATGTTTTGTGCCGAAATATTATTTAAATTAAGGTCTGCTCCAATAACTATATATGATTCAGTACAAATGGTTTTACTCTCACCAATAAATGTATTCAAGTTATCGTCATTTAGCTCCGTACCTATATTATTTGCTCTTGGTGTAAAAACTTTGACTTTATCAATCCATTCTCTTCTCATTGGTATTTCTTCTCTCTCTAAGTAGCCTATTTGCATACCCTTACCATAGCATAATATTGGATCTATTAAGTTTTTATTATTACTCCTAAATAATTTACTTTTTACGAAATTACCTTCTATGCCGAAGGGTTTTCTTGCTGATACTTGATCTGATAAAGATTTGAATCCATCATAGTTTTGAACTTTTGATAATATTGATACTGCAGCACTGTGTCTAATTAGAATATCAGAGTCTTCAGTTCTTAATGAACGCATAGCTTCAGACTTATTGCCATTTTGTTGATGGGTAATAAATCTTGTTAAACTCTCAGAATTGTCATAATGTTCGTTCCATAAAAAATAACATATTCCTCCACGTATATTTGTTCTAGGGAATATTTGTTCTGGATTTAAAAAGTCATGTAAAGCAGAAATTTTTTTGTCATTAATCATTGTCTCTCTAAATGTATCCAATCCTTTACCACCAGAATACCAACGAGAGGGCATAATCATAGAAATATAAGTAGGATTTATTTTTTTAGAAACATCAACAAAATAATTATAAATTGGTTTAGCACTAGCACTAGCACCACCATCCATCTCCATATACGGTGGATTTCCTACAATTGCATTAAATTTCATGTTGTCATCGTTATTAGCTTTCCAATAAGATTTTCCCTTCTTAATCTTATCCAGAAAGTTTTGTTCTTTATTTGTTATTTGATTTACTAAATCATTAAAGTGTCTAGTATTTACGCTTGCATCTCTAAATCCTACTAATGTACGCTTTGTTATACTTTTGGCCATAGGAGTTTTGCAAATCACGAATATATTTTCTTTCACCACTTTGTCCCACACTATATTCTGCTCTTCAATGTGTTCTACTTGTTTGCCTGCGTCATGCATCTTTTCAATAATGTTTTTGTAGATGCTATAGGTCATGTATAGTGGGTAGAGTCCTGATTTTGAGTTTATCTCAAGTATTTTAGATTTTTCGTTAAACACATTTGCAGTAACCTCGCCATAGTCTATATAGGAGGGTTCTGAAACAGTATTAGCTCTATCTTCGCTCAAAAAAGAGTAACCTCCTAATGTATCGCCCAAGTGCATATTAACTACTCGCCAAGGCGTTAAAACAGTTTCCTTGTCTGGATTTCTGAAATTAGCAAATATTGCAGTTATGCGCTCTATTCGTTCCTCAATTGTTAGGTTGTCGGCTGCTCGTGCCATAGCACGAATGCGTTTTCCGGCAGCCCGAAACACATCTGGTTCATAGTATTTTTTGAACTTATTAAACTCTGATTTAGTAACTCCATTGGGCATAAACTCATCCCATGATTGGTCGTCAACAAGCGTAGTGAAGTTATCTATACTTAGCTCCTCGTCTTCATCTCTTATGTCTGCACCATAGATTAACAATGGCATTCGTATAGAGATTCCTCTTAAAATTGAAATTGCTGTTTGTCTTAATTTATCTTTTTCTTTCTTTTCCTCAAGTCGGCGATTATCCTCTTCGGTGCGTTCGTTTTTTTTCTTGTTTTTTGCTTTTTCTAGCTTCTCATATTCTTCGTCAGTAAATCCTTGTTTGTTGATGTCGATATCTCCACTCTTGGGCATTGCCTTAGTGGTGCCAATAGTCTTTTTTAAATTATCAAACTCTTGCAAATCTACATCCTCTAGCTTCATTAGCATGTCGTTGTTGTATAGATAACTGTCTTCAAAACCGTTTTGTACAACTTTCTCTACATATACATTCTTAAGCTGCTCTAGCATACTATTTACATTGTATGCTTCCATTTTAGTGCCTTCAACTGATATAATAGGGCAAAAGTTTAAAAAATCACCCATTACATCTCTATCATTGTCACTTGTTTTTCCAGCTTTGGAAGATATTTTTGCAGTTTCGGCTATCACCTTTAATGTTCTGTCGGGGGCAAAATCAAATACGAAACACTCTTCTTTTACTCTGCCATTGATAGTAGCAGGAGTTTGCACTCTAAATATTGTTTGCATGTAGCTAGAAGCGGAGGTGTTATATGAACCCGACAACATAAATACAGCAGTCCACGCAGGAATAGACACCCCAGTTGTGAGTCTTCCACAAGATAGTGTAATTGTGTATGTTTCGTGAGGCTTTTTGCTTATTGCATCTTCTACCTTTTTTAATGCATCCCTGCTTTCCTCCTCCAAATCACCATCGCCAGCAACGTTTACAATTTCAAAATTACTAAAAACGCTATGTTCTCTTAGTAATGCACTCAATGCCCTGGCCTCTTTTACACCAGGAACCATCCAAAGTGAGTGTCTAAAGTTTTCTCGGAACTCTTGAGTTGAAAATGGGTAGTTGTTTTGGTTATCCTTCCTTGTCATTATATTTAAAAAGGAGTTTACGTCTCTCTTGTGAATAAGCTCTCCCTCTTCGTTAACTCTAAAAAACTCTCTGAAGTTAAAAGCTACATCTTCATCAATAAACTCCTTCATGATTTTTCCTAAATCAAACGTGAAGATATTAAGTTTTGGGAGTGAGGCGTATGGATTTGGGTCACCCAAATGAACCTTATCCCAATCCTCTTTAGATCTCTGTTCCATTACATAATCCCATGTATATATTTCTTCTTCGGCATAATCGTCTAATAAATTAAAAGGAGTGCCAGACAAGTGCAATTGCTTAGTATGCTCTTTAGTAAGTTCTTTGATGACATTTTGACCTAACTCAGTTTGTGTTCCTTCGTGTGCTTCATCAATTATAATAAGATCCCATGATGTGCTAAATATCTCGTTGTTCTTATTGAAGCTGCCTCCCACTTGTTCCGAACCTCTTAAATCCTGCATTGAGGCAAAATATATGTATTTTATTTTGTCTCTTTTTGCTTTGTTTTCTAATGAATGAAACTTGTCACCCTTGTCTTTAGAGCCATAATTAAAATCTGGGGTATCATAAAATATTTTTCCAAAATCTTCAAACCAACCTTTGTCAACTACTGGACGATGGGTTAAGATTAATGTTCGCTTGAAGTCCATTTTTTTTACAACTTGTAGTGCAGAAAGAGTTTTGCCAAATCTCATTTTTGCAAACCAAAGCATTTGATTCCCCGTTCTAAATCTCCTTATTGTTTTATCTATTGCATCTTGTTGTTCTGGTCTAAATATGATTGGGTTTTGTGATTCAGTAACTTCACTTGAATGCAAGGAGGCACGTCCCTCTTTTACAGCCGTTATTGCTTTTTTGACCGTTTCGAGATCAGTTATAAACCATTCGTTAGCTTTGTTTTTTTTGTCAAAAACTTTCTTTTTAATACCTGATCGTATTAATACTTGATGTACTTCTTTGTCATTAAATGACTTTAATGTTCCTCCATCATTATATATTGTAACCTCTGTATATAGTAGGTCGTATGATATCCCCGCAGTTTGAGTGTAAGTATCTATTCGCTTTCTAGCAGCAGCATTTAATGCTTTGCTATTGGGTGCAACGCCCCATATGTTTTCATCAGTAGTCGTTTCGCCAATTTTTACGCAGCCTTGGTGAGAACCACTGTTGATGCGAAACACATATATAAGTTTGAGTTGTAATGAAGATGTATATTTCATAATAGTAGTTTCAAAATAGGTCTATAAATCTTATTGCCTTTCCCTTTTTACCTGTATTTTTGTCTTTAGCGTTCCAATCTTTTATTAATGCATATATTCCGTTGTGCTTTTTAATGTTATCCTCCATGCATCCTTTACAAAACTTGCTTAAAGTTGTTTCATATCCAAACAGGTCTGTACTAGTGGTACTAATCTTTCCACATGAGTTTGGTATTACACCTTTTAAACCATCCATTTGCCATAAATTCCAAGATATTATGTACGCGATATATTTAATTGATTTAAGCAATGGTTCTTTACCAAATTTAAAAATATAGTTCTCGATAAAAGTAATCAATAATGCTTCTCTAGCTAGCAATAAGCTATCGCCTTGCCATTCAAACCCATAAATGTTTTCATAAGCTATTTGCGCGGCTTTTAGCCATTCTCCTGATATATCTATATTTTCATTAATGACACGCAACTTCCTATCCAGCAGCCCAATTCTTTCCTCAATAGGTATAAACTTGCCTGTAGTAGTGTCGTATCTGCTTGTTAGATAGGGTGCCTCACCACAAGCTATTTCTAGACGTGTGTCTCGGATGTAATGTCTCCATGTCTTACCTTTAGGAAAAGTTATTTTTTCACTATTTGTAAGCCATGTATTAATTCCCTCAGGGGTTGTAATTTCTTTGTTGAAAATATTATCTCTGCAGAACCAAGCATTGTCGATTAAATTGTTTTGTGCGTTGCAAATCCATGAGGGAGTAAAAACCTCTGCCATTTCTCTTACTCTTATCTGTTGTTGTTCGGCATCTTTTTTTACTCGGGGCATAATAATATATTCATTTTCTCCTGTAATGCATTCAGGCTTTATTTCTTCCATAAACGAATACATTTTGCCTTTATCCTTGTAGTCATTAGTTGCCCATAGTATGTTTTTCTGCGTTGTATGGTCACGCAAAAGTATATCTATAACGCCGGGGTATTTATTTAATATATCATTTTCTAGTATGTCAATTGTTAGATTCATCCTGGCATCCTTATTATTAAAATTAGGCTATAAAGATACTTAATGCCGTATCATATTCAAAATGTTTAGATAGTTAGTTCATTTGTGTTATAGGCTACCAAGGTAGTACCATATGATTGTATAACACAAAAGGATGCTCCAAATGGAACATCCTTTCTGCAATTAATATGTAGTGTTTATTTTAACGACTATTCCTCTGGCAACATAATGACAGTTGCCTCATTGCCCTGCGCCAAAAAGTCTTTAGCAAATGTTTGAATATCTTTAGCTGTAACAGATTGCACAATACTCAGGTAGTCTGAATATGTATCTTCTCCATAGAAATATTTGGTGCTAAGAATTCTAAGCCAATAATTATTTTCTCTTAGATTCTCAGTATTCTGCTTAAGCATATATTCTTTAACCTTATTGAAATCTTCCACACGTGGTCCATTATCTGCAATAGCTCTCAATTCTCTATGAATAATTACGTTAAGATCGTCAGCTTTTGCAGGATCAGTGTCATACATGATTTGCAACAGTGTTTGTCCATCAGGATAACGGCTTATCGAACCCTGAGTCATCACTCCGTAGGTTCCACCTTCATCTTCACGTACTTTCTCTGTATAAACAATATCAAGTATCTGATCAAAAATATTCATCAGCACAATATTTTTCTGAGTGCGCTCCATCTTGCCCGAAAGTGCAATAAATACAGATCCTTTTGGATTTTGCATCTGACGGTTAATGATGTTTTTAGAATTTCCAGTTTTCAGACCAATAGGAACCTTTGTAAAGTCACCTTGCTCGGCTTTTCCTGGTAGAGATGCAAGATACTTCTCAATGACAGGCTTTATGTTATCTTCGTTGATATTACCTACAAAAGTAAACACAAAACTTCCTGGATTGCTAAACTGAGTTTTATACATTTCGATTATCTTAGCATAATCTATATTGCTTAAATCCTCAATCTTTAGCCTATTTGTTAATTTTCTATCACCATACATAGCTGCTGTAATAGCATCAGAAAAAGCAACTGACGGATCAGCCTCCTGGTTTTTCAACTGACTGCTAAGACGCTGCACAAATGATTCAAAAGCATCATTATCCATACGTGGCGAAGTAAAATATAAGTATACCAACTGAAGCATTACCTCAAAGTCTCTTATTGTAGAAGATCCTTCAAAGCCTTGGCTAGTAAGCGAAATGGTAGGACGTGCACTAGCTGATTTTCCAGCAAGGGCTTTGTTTAGTCCCGTTGCACTAAAGTTACCCACTCCACCAATGGTCATTATATTTGACATCATTTTAGCGTTGATTGGATCACTATCTGCATATGCAGAATATCCGCCCATGCTTGATGCAGTCATAATAATCTGATCATCTTTGAAGTCTGTTGATTTAAGAATAACCTTCATTCCATTGCTTAGTGTCCAAACAGTAGCATCCATTATTTCATCCTTTTCGGTACTGGTAACTTTGCCTGGGGTTGGTTCCTCAGAAATAAGAGGCTCGTTAGAAACTTCTTCTTTATGTGCTTCGATATCCTCACTCTTAACATTCTTAATTATTGCCAATATCTCTTCAGAAGTAGGATATGTCAATCCCTCTTTTTCGGGACCAGTGATAGTCACCACCATATTCTCATCTCCAATCAATTGTGCTGCTAATTGATTTATTATTTCTAAAGGAATACCTGGGGCAATCATATTAATCATTTCATACTCTACCTCTATACCAGGTATAGGCTCGTTATTAGTGAAATTACCAACATACTCTTGAGTGTAGCTACTTGTATTTTGCTTGTCCCTGTTATTATAAGCATTCTCATATGCTGTCAGAATATTTGTGCGGGCACGATCATATTCTGAAGCAGTGAACCCAAACCTTTTCATTCTTTCTGATTCACGGACTAAAGCTGCCACAGCATCATTAATCTTATCATCAGCAGAACTACCAACAACCGTCCATGCATCCTTAGTTTTAGCCACAAAGTAGTCTCCATCATAAGCATAAGCTGAAGTGAAAGGAGCATTAGGTTTTTGAACTATTTCCTGAAAACGCTCACTCATCATAGTTGATATCACTCCCTTAATATAGCTATGAACCAAACCAGCCTGAGATAGTTTGACCTCACCTGGAATAGGATCATGCTTATAAAACATCATTATCTGAGCGTTGGTAGCCTCTGGGTCAGTTACGACAGCAACAATTGGTTCCTTATTATCAGGTACAGGGTAATATTCGCGTACTGCAGGATTTTTATGAGCAGGAATTTTGCTAAAAAGCTCTATTACCTTTTGCTCCATCTCGTCAACATCAAAGTCTCCAACAATAATAATACCTTGCAAATCGGGACGATACCATTTATCATAATAATCTCTAATCTCTTGGGGTTTAAAGTTGTTTATAACATCGATATCGCCAATAGGCATTCTGTTTGCATATTTACTGTCTGGATACATAATGGGCAAAAGCTTTTCCCACAAGCGTTGCTGTGCTCCACCTCTGGTTCTCCACTCTTCGCGAATAACACCTCGCTCACTGTCAATCTCACTTTCTTCAAGTGCTATGCCACCCGACCAGTCATACAATACAAGCATAACTGAATCTACAAGATTTTTATTACTTGTAGGCACTTTAGAGATGTAATAAACTGTTTCATCAAAAGAAGTGTATGCGTTAATATTTACACCAAACTTTATTCCATTGTCCTGTAAATACTCAAGCATTGTCTTCTTAGGAAAATTATCTGTGCCATTAAATGCCATATGCTCAAGGAAGTGAGCCAATCCAGCTTGACTATCCTCCTCCTGCATGGAACCAACCTTTTGTGCAATGTAAAAGTCAGCTCTATTTTCTGGTAAATTATTATGACGCACATAATAGGTCAGGCCATTTTCCAAAACTCCTTTTCTTACATTAGGATCAATCGGAAGTGGCTGAACTTGCTGTGCTACCGCTACAAAGCTTATAGCCAGCGACAATATCAATAATAGTTTCTTCATAAATTATCTTTTCTGGTTTATATATATTCTTTTATATTCTATCAAGCACAATTTTTAGCAGATCTTCAATAGATCCTTTATAGTTGGCATTAGAATCCAAAGCTACTCGATTAGCAATAATTGAACACACTGTCATTGCCTTGTGTCCCATCATTCTGCTAAGGCCTGCTATTGCAGAACTCTCCATCTCATAATTTGTGATAGAGTTTTCATTATATCTAAAAGATTCAATATTTGCATTCAGATTAGGATCTGCTAATGGGAGTCTCACATATCTACCTTGTGGTCCGTAAAAACCAATAGCAGATATAGTAACCCCTTTTATCATGTCAAAACCAATCCTTTCAACCAATTCTTCGTCTGAGCTAACAACATAAGGAGAGCAATGGTATGGAGACCAATTGACATGCTTTTGAAAAGCATCTTCAAAATCTACATCACAAAAGTCTCTCGATCCTGCATAATAATGCAAAACACCGTCAAAACCAATTGATTTTTCTGAAACAACATATGAGCCAACAGGACAATGAGGTTGCATGCCTCCAGATGTTCCCACTCTTACCATAGTAAGTTGCTTAAACTCTTCCTTCACAGTACGTGTTTCGAAATCAATGTTTGCCAAGGCATCCAATTCTGTTAATACAATATCAATATTATCAGTGCCTATGCCATGCGAAATGACAGTAATTCGCTTACCCTTATACATCCCTGTGATAGTATGAAACTCTCTACTTCTGACATCAAACTCAATGCTGTCAAAATAGGATGCTGTAAGAGTAACCCTTTCGGGATCGCCCATCATAACAATCTTGTCAGAAAGTTGTTCGGGCTTTATGTGAAGATGGAATACACTTCCATCAGGATTTATTATAAACTCAGAATTTGGTATTATTCTCATAAGCTTAGATTTACATCAATTACTGTTTATTGTTGTTGCTTTGTGGTTTTGAAATGGAGTCTCTCATATCAGTATCAGCCTTAATATTCTCCATACGGTAGTAATCCATAATACCGAGGTTACCATTTCTAAAAGCCTCTGCCATCGCTATTGGCACTTGAGCTTCAGCTTCAATAACTTTTGCACGAGCCTCCTGAGCTTTTGCTTTCATTTCTTGTTCCAGAGCAATAGCCATGGCACGACGCTCTTCGGCACGAGCCTGAGCAATATTCTTATCTGCCTGAGCCTGATCCATCTGCAACACTGCACCAATATTCTTACCTATATCAATATCAGCAATGTCAATAGACAGAATTTCGAAAGCTGTACCAGCATCCAAACCTTTCCTTAAAACAAGCTTGGATATTGAGTCTGGATTTTCCAGCACGGATTTGTGAGATGATGCAGAACCTATTGACGATACGATTCCTTCGCCAACACGTGCAAGAATAGTCTCTTCACCTGCTCCTCCCACTAATTGTTTGATATTAGCTCTAACTGTTACACGAGCCTTTGCTATCAGCTGAATTCCATCAATTGCAACAGCTGATACTGGAGGAGTATCAATCACCTTTGGATTAACTGACATCCTTACAGCCTCTAGAACATCTCTACCAGCCAGGTCAATAGCAGTAGCCATTTGAAATGGCAATTCAATATTAGCTTTTGATGCTGACACCAAAGCATGAACTACTTGTTCAACATGTCCTCCTGCTAAATAGTGAGCCTCAAGATTATCACGAGTAACATTCTTTAGTCCTGCTTTATGAGCTTCAATCATTGCATATACAATTGTATGAGGAGGTACGCGTCGTAATCTCATCAAAAACAACTGAACTAACGATATCCTAACATTTGCAGACAAGGCATTAATCCATAGGAAGAACGGCACATAATGAAAAAATATTAATAAGAATATTACAATTACTACAATTGCAATAATCAAAGGAAATGAAAATGCTGTCATATATTTAATTTTTAAAGTTATATTTATTTTTATCTAGAATCTCAATGTTTCATTAGCTTGTGAGAGCACTACTTGCACTCTTTACAACAACATTAAAAGAATCAACGGATACTACAACCACGTCTGTATCTTCATCTATTAATTCACCATTAAAGGATTTGCCCTCAACCATCACATCTCCAAACATTATCTTGCCTATAGGATTAAGACGCGAAATTGTAGTGCCCACATCTCCTTTTGCAAGAGTTTTAAGATCGCTGTTATCAACTGTCTCTGATATATCTGCTGTCAGGGCTATCTTCTTTAAGGACTTTGACTTGATGAGCCATATAAATCCCACTCCTAATAGTAGAAGAGAAAGAAACAATGTTACAGTACCTGCAGTTGCACCAATAAATGAATATGCATAAAACACACCTGCACCCATTAGGACTAGACCACCAATACCTGAAATACCAAAACCAGGTAGAAGAAATATCTCTATCAATAAGAGAATCACTCCCAATAACACCAGTGCTGCTACAATCAATAAATTAAAAGTCATAATACTAAGTTTTAAAGGCCATTTCTTATCTCTTCGTTTCTTGCCCGAAACATTAAAGATTCAACTTCATGGCTTAATTTATTAAAGTTGTTTTCAAGACTCAAGATTGAATTTCTCATAGTTGCATTATCTGATCCATTAGCAAACTGCTCACGCTGATTATCAAGTTCTTCTTTTATTTGATTATTTTTCTGTTGCAAATCTAGTGCTTGAGAGAATAGTCCTCGAGCAACTCCATTCTTAAAGTCAGATAAAGAATAATATGTTGTGTTATCATTAATTACAAAGATAAAATCAAATTTAGCAGTGCTTTGTTCAACTACTTCCCGTCTGGCTTCCTGAACCAAGTCAGAGTAATCTTTACCCTCATTCCAAGTATCTTTGATAGATGAAATCCTTGCTCTGCTAGATATGTAAGCATCATCATCACTTTCGTCTTCAATCAATACCACTCGCGTTGATGGAATAAATGTGTATATGCAAACGGAGTCCTCTGGCTGAAATCGATCACTCGCAAACCAGCCTACTCCTTTTTCGTCATCTATAACCATCATGTAGTCATTAAATGGCGAGTTGAATGGCATATTAAGATGATTAGGATTCAGATAAGTATTTGTATTTAGATTATATCTTGTAACATATAAATCATATCCACCCAATGACTCATGCCCCGTTGAAGCAAAATATAAGGTAATTCCGTCACTCAGCACAAAAGGATAACTCTGTTCTCCCTCCTGATTTACTGTCTCTGACATAGGTTTCTCGTTGCCAAAGTTATCTAGAAGTTTTTCCATTGTATAAAGTTTCTTTCCTCTTGAGGGGTCGTCATGAGAGTAATAAATCTTATCCTTTCTCTCATTCATAAACAAAACATTATTGTTTGGAGCCTGCTCTTTAAAAAATTCATTCACCGCCTGCAATGTTCCTGCAGCGGTGCTAAGCTTATATACTGAAAGAAATTCTGATTTTGGCACAACGATACTATCAATTATCTGAACATCTTCTGTTCGGCGCATCATGCTTTGTAGCCTTTCTGAATATTCACGTTTGGTCTCTAAGGTTTCCAAGGCTTCTTTATTTCGTTTGTTTGCTTTTTCATATTTTACAAACTCTTTTTCAGCATCCTCAAACAGATATAGAAAAGAATATAATTCTCCCAAGTAGATATATGAATTAGTTACTCTTTTCTGTGATGCAAACTCCAAATAAGGTCTTGCTTTAGCAATATCTTTCTCATCAAAATAAGCAACACCCATCAAGTAGTTAACTTCAGCATTATTGGGATTGGCAGCATAAGCCTCTTCAAAGATTACTTTTGCGTCTTTATAATTTCCTTCCTGGTACATCTTTTTAGCATCGTTGAGTGATTGTCCCGACACTATAAAAGGAATGAATAACATCCCAAGCAGTATAATTGTATGTTGCAGTCTCATTATCAATTCTGTAATATTGTCATATTTATTCTTCAAAGATAAGTAATTAACATGAGGTTGAGCAAGATTATTCTTAGTTTTTTCACCTTACTTACTTAACACCATCATTGAAGCAAAGAATTACTTCCTTAATCATAAATCATTTTTTCAGGAAATATGACTAGCTCATAAAAGTAAAAGCGGTATAATATATACAAAACATTTTTCGTATTTATGTTCACTTCTACTGTGTTAAAATTCGAACTGAGCTAGTGCTAAAATATTATAATGCAGTGCCAAAAAATACATACAAAATGAGCCATTAACACGTAAGAAACAAAGAGTTTTGTATCTTTGTCGCAAAATATGAAATAGTTTTAATCATATGACTGAAAAAATTATCATTCTCGATTTCGGTTCGCAAACCACCCAAGTATTGGGTCGTAGAATAAGAGAATTAAATACTTTTTGCGAGATAGTTCCTTTCAACAAATTCCCTTTTGATGATGAAACAGTGAAAGGAGTAATCCTTTCGGGAAGTCCTTACTCTGTACATGACAACGATGCTTTCAAAGTAAACATCGATAACATACGCAACAAATATCCAATTATGGCTATTGGATATGGTGCACAAATGATAGCACATAATGATGGAGCCAAAGTTGAAAAAAGTCAGCACCGATTAATAGAAACAGAATCGATAACCATAGTTGACAGCAATGATAGCTTACTAAACAATATTTCTCTAAACACTGAGGCATGGCTTTCAACATCCGACAGTTTAGATAATCTCCCCAATACTTATAAAGTAATCGCAAAAAGCAGCAAAAACAAAGTTGCTGCCTACAAAGTGAATGGAGAACAAACATGGGGATTGCAGTTTCATCCAGAATCTGTTCAAACCAATGAAGGATTGAGCATCCTGGATAACTTTCTTACCATATGTGGATGCCAAAGAGACTGGAATCCAAAGTCATTTGTCGAAAGCACAGTAAAAAATCTAAAAGAGGTGCTGAAAGATGACAAGGTTATTCTTGCATTATCAGGAGGAGTTGACTCATCAGTTGTGGCGGTATTATTAAACAAAGCAATTGGCAAAAACCTCACTTGTATTTTTGTAGATCATGGGCTGCTTCGCAAAAATGAATTCAATAAAGTGCTTGAAGACTACGAGCACCTAGGACTTAACGTCATTGGTGTTGACGCAAAAGAGCGTTTTTATAAAGAGCTTGCCGGAGTTAATGAGCCTGAAAAGAAACGCAAAATAATTGGCAAGGGATTTATTGATGTCTTCGACGAAGAGGCACACAAGCTAAAGGATATAAAATGGCTTGCACAAGGAACCATTTATCCCGACATTATCGAATCAATCTCTGTGACTGGAGTTACAATAAAAAGTCACCATAACGTGGGTGGACTGCCAGAGAAAATGAACCTAAAACTATGTGAACCACTAAAACTTCTTTTTAAAGACGAAGTGAGAAAGATAGGATTAGAACTTGGAATGCAGCCTCACTTAATCAAAAGACATCCTTTCCCTGGTCCTGGACTTGGAATTAGAATATTAGGAGATATAACACCAGAAAAGGTGCGAATAATACAAGATGCTGATGATGTATATATAAGGCTGTTGCGTGAGCATGATCTTTATGATAAAGTTTGGCAAGCAGCAGCAATCCTTCTTCCTGTGCAATCTGTTGGTGTGATGAATGACGAAAGAACATATGAAAATACGGTTGCTCTTCGCGCAGTAACATCAATTGACGCTCTCACTGCCGACTGGTCTAGACTCCCTTATGAGTTTTTGGCTAAAGTATCGAATGAGATTATCACTACTGTTAAAGGAGTAAACAGGGTAGTTTATGATATATCCTCAAAACCCCCCGCAACAATAGAATGGGAATAGAACATTATCCCCAATCAAAATAAACAATAATTAAAATGCCTAGTTTTATCTAGGCATTTTTTGTATAACCATTATTATTTTATCACAAATTCAATATCATGAAGATGCGCTGATTCGAAGTAAATACTCAATATGATTTACTTTAAGGGAAATATGTAAAACACCCATCCTGGAATAATAAACACTATCCATGATGCTTAAATTCCATGATATATTTCTATTGTATAAGACCTATACAATCAGAATCTACATGTAGATTTATACTGTTCGTGCTATATACAATAGAAATCCACATATG
>CAYFTB010000023.1:8484-23815 GCA_964345875.1 uncultured Proteiniphilum sp. | reverse complement strand
TGCTCAAAGAATAAAAGGATCTGATACTGTATTACCATTGTCGCAAATAATCGCAGAGAACTACATGAAAATCAATCCATCCGCTACCGTAACTGTTACAGGTGGTGGAAGTGGGGTAGGAATATCATCCTTGCTAGCAGGTACTACAGAAATTGCACAAGCATCAAGAAAAATAAAGTTTTCAGAAAGACAAAAGTTACAAGAGAGTGGGAAAAATATAAAAGAGGTTATTGCTGCATATGATGCTTTAGCTGTAGTTGTACATCCAGATAATAAAGTTGACAAATTAACAAGAGAACAATTAGAAGCAATATTTACAGGTAAAATATCTAACTGGAAAGAGGTTGGAGGTGCTGATTTAAAGATTGTCGCATATTCGCGTGAAACATCTTCAGGAACTTATGAGTTTTTTAAGGAGAGCGTTCTTAAAAATAAAAACTATATGAATGGAGTTTTGAGTATGCCTGCAACTGGTGCAATAATTCAATCAATTAGTCAAACAAAAGGTGCTATTGGATATGTTGGATTGGCATATTTGAATAAAGATGTAAAAGCAATAGGAGTATCTTATGATGGTGGGAAGGTATTCACAGAACCCTCTGTGGCAAATGCAAAAAACAAAACCTATCCTATTGTTCGACCCTTGTATTACTATTATGACAATAATTCGGAAAAGACAATAAAACCTTTGATAGATTATATCCTTTCACCTGAGGGGCAAAAAATAGTATTGGGGGTAGGGTTTATTACTGTGAAGTAGATTTGAAGATTATTTTATTCTAAAAGTATGGGTAGGCTAAAGAAAGTTTTTGAACGAATAGTCGAAAGCATATTAACTCTTAGTGGTGCAACAACATCTATAGTAATTTTGCTAATTGTTATATTCCTATTTAAAGAAGGCCTTGGATTATTTAATTCCCCTTCTGTTGAAAATGGATACGAGATATATGTGAACTCTAATAATAATGTAGATAATCTGAATGTCTTGGAGATTAAGCAAATATTTGATTCAGAAATAACTAATTGGAGTAGCCTAGGTGGTATTGATGAGGAAATAATGATATTTCGATTTGATGATATTTTCAATATTTATTCTGAAGATGAGTTTGGAACAGATTATGAACTGCTATCAGAAAAGCTAGGAGAGGTTATAAAAAATAATACAAATATTATTGCATATTTGCCATTAAAATATGCGCCTGCTAATATGATAGGAGTAAGAGCTTTACCTAATAAAAATATTTCGTTGCAAGACTTTTTTAGAGGTGAAATATGGATGCCTACTGCAACTCCATCCCCTCTGTTTGGAGTTCTTCCTCTAATATTAGGAACGCTTCTTGTAAGTTTCGTTGCTATTTTAATAGCACTTCCTTTGGGATTGGGTGTTGCGGTTTATCTGTCTGAGTTAGCAAGTGAACGAATAAGAAAGTTTATGAAGCCTACTATTGAATTATTGGCAGGGATACCATCAGTTGTTTATGGTTTTTTTGGATTAGTAGTTTTGGTCCCTATAGTTCAAAAGATGTTTGATATACCTGTAGGTGAAACAGCATTAACTGGTAGTATCATTCTTGCTATTATGGCATTACCAACTATAATAACAGTAACTGAAGATGCTATGCAAAATACTCCTAATGCTATGCGTGAAGCAAGTTTGGCATTAGGGGCTACACATTGGCAAACGATATATAAAGTTGTGATTCCTTATTCGGCATCAGGTATTTCGGCAGCAATTGTATTGGGGAGAGGTAGAGCAATTGGTGAAACAATGGCTGTGTTAATGGTTACTGGGAATGCTGCAATTATGCCTAATTCATTGTTTGATTCTGTACGAACTATACCCGCAACTATTGCAGCGGAGCTTGGAGAGGCACCAGCAGGTGGAGCACATTACCAATCATTATTTTTGTTGGGATGCATATTGTTTGTAATTACAATGGTTATAAGTGTTTTGGCTGAGTATATATCAAAAAGGCAACATGTTGGTCAGTAAGCCTTATAAAACAAAATAGAATAAAAGCAATACGGATAATGAATAAAAAGATAAGTCAAAAAGTAGCTTTTATAGTGTTCAGGATATTGGGTTTTATGGTAGTTGGTATCTTGTTCTGGATATTGGGATTTATTATAATTAACGGATTAGGTGTAATTAATTGGAGCTTTATTACTACTGGACCTACGGAAGGAATGACTTCTGGTGGTATATTTCCTGCAATCATAGGAACTATTTGTCTAACGATTGGAAGTATGATATTTGCGTTTCCATTGGGGCTTATGTCGGCAATTTATACTTGTGAATATGGAGGGAATAATTGGGTAAATAAGTTTATACGCATAATGACTAATAATTTGAGTAGTATTCCTTCAATTGTTTTTGGCTTGTTTGGAATGGCTCTTTTTGTAAATACACTAGGATTTGGAGATTCAATTCTTGCAGGTTCACTTACTCTTGGTTTGTTAGTGTTGCCATTAGTTATTCGAACTACAGAGGAGGCTCTAAAAGCAGTTCCCTTTTCATATCGTACAGGTAGCATGGCATTAGGTGCTAGTAAATTGCAAACGATATTTAGAGTAGTGATCCCATCTGCATTTCCCAATATTATAACTGGTCTGATACTTTCTATTGGGAGAGTCTCAGGTGAAACTGCACCTATTCTGTTTACGGTTGCAGCCTACTTCCTTCCCAAATTACCTAATAGTGTTTTCGACCAAGTAATGGCTCTTCCTTACCATCTATATGTAGTTGCAACGAGTGGTACTGATATTAATGCATCACGACCCATTGCTTATGGTACTGCGTTGGTACTAATTTTTATTGTCTTACTAATGAATATATCTGCAAGTCTTTTAAGACGGTATTTAAGCCGAAAAATAAAAACAAATTGATTTTAATATAATGATAGAAGCAAAAAATATTGATTTCTATTACGGTGATTTTCATGCTCTAAAAAACATTAGTATGAAATTAGATGCAAATGCCGTAACTGCGTTAATAGGTCCTTCAGGTTGTGGTAAATCCACTTTTTTACGACTATTTAATAGAATGAATGATCTGATAGATGGATCCAAAATAACTGGTGAATGTATAGTTGATGGTCAAGATATTTACGAAAAGAATGTTCAGGTGGATGACTTGAGAAAAAAAGTTGGTATGGTTTTTCAAAAACCCAATCCTTTTCCTAAGTCAATATTTGAAAATGTAGCATATGGATTGCGAGTTAACAACATGGGAAATAAAAAATTTATTGAACAACGTGTAGAAGAGTCGTTGAGATCATCTGCTCTTTGGGATGAAGTTAAAGATAAACTGAAGAAATCCGCTTTTGCTCTCTCAGGCGGGCAACAGCAGCGTCTATGTATAGCTAGAGCATTAGCTGTTTCTCCGTCAATCTTGTTAATGGATGAACCAGCTTCAGCTCTAGACCCAATTTCTACATCCAAGATTGAGGAGCTGATTCATAATTTAAAAAAAGATTATACAATAGTAATAGTCACTCATAACATGCAGCAAGCTGCGCGTGTTAGTGATAATACGGGCTTTTTTATGATGGGAGAATTAATAGAATACAGCGAAACAAAGAAGATGTTTATTAACCCACAACACAAGCAAACTCAAAACTATATTACAGGGCGATTTGGATAAATAGCTATAATAATTATTTATTATGAATGAAATGAAACATATTGAACGCGAAATGCTTCTTCTAAGAGAAGAATTAAATGAGATGTGGAAATTAGTACTTTCACAATTAGAAAAATCCAAACAATCTTTTCTAAATGATGATATAGAACTTGCTCGCGAAATAGTGAGTCGCGAGAAACGAGTAAATGCTTTTGAACTTAAAATAGATAGCGATTGCGAAAACTATATTGCTTTGTACAGCCCCGTCGCAATAGACCTGAGATTGACTTTGTCAATAATCAAAATAAGTAATACGTTAGAACGAATTGGTGATTTTGCAGTAGGTGTTGCTAGACATGTAATAGACAACGATTGTAACAATTTAGATCCACAATTAATAGATGATTTACAAATTGAGTTTATGTTTGATACACTTGTCAGTATGTTGTCAGATGGATTTATTGCGTTAGAGTCGGAGAATACTAAGATTTCGGGTAAAATTATTGGAAAGGATGAAATTATTGATGAAATATACCACAATTCATTTAGTGTTTTGACAAAGTATTCAAATAATAATCCCCCCTTTGTACATTGTGCATTGAAATTATTATTGCTTATAAGAAAGCTTGAAAGAATAGGAGATCATTGTAGCAATATTGTCGAGGAGATTGTTTTTTATGTTGATGCTAAGGTGTTGAAGCATGCAGGTAAAAATAAATAATCATCTTAATGTAATGTGGAAGTTTCTAATTAATTTTGTATCAAACTGATTTATTGATTATGACAAACAAGATACTAGTTGTTGATGACGATAGAAATATTTGCGAGATTATTGAATTTAATCTAAAGAATGAAGGTTTTGACGTAGATAGTGTATATTCTGCAGAGGATGCATTAAAGAAGTTGTCACGCGATTATTCTCTTATATTATTGGATGTTATGATGAGTGGAATGTCAGGATACAAATTAGCAGAGCGTTTGCGTGCAGATGGAAACTCAATCCCGATAGTGTTTTTAACGGCAAAGGATACTGAAAATGATATGCTGACTGGCTTTTCGGTTGGTGGTGACGACTATATCTCAAAACCATTTTCGATAAAGGAGATGATAGCACGAATCAAAGCTGTTATTAAAAGACAAAATGCTTTCCAAATGAATGTCAGTCAAGATAAGAAACTTGTTTATGGTGAATTAGTGGTAAATCTTGAATTGAAAGAGATTGCTATAACTGGAGAAATTATTCAATTAACAAAAACTGAGTATGAAATATTCACTTTTCTTGCAACCAACCCTGACAGAATATTTTCTCGTGATGAGATAATTAACAGTGTTTGGAAAGAAATGCAATATATTACAGAGCGAACAGTTGATGTGCATATAACACGTCTGCGCAAGAAGCTTGGTGATTATGCTTATTTAATTACGAATAAAATGGGATATGGTTATCGGTTTAATTCCTCATCGTTATGAGGATAAATTATAGACGAAGGCTATTTTTTTATTTTGCATTCACATTCGCAATTTTTACTATTGGTATAGTTGTGTTTGAACAATCTCGAGAAAAGAATTTCAAAAGAGCTGCACTAGAAACAAAGTTGGATGCTTATGCTGATATAGTGAACAATGCATTAGTCGTTAATCAAACTAAAACTAAGCAGCAAGTTGCGGATGATCTAGTTAATATTTTTCCATATAATATTCGTATTACTATTATTGATTCACAAGGAATCGTTAAATATGACAATACAGTCAATAACATTAGTGAATTGCAAAATCATTCTGAACGACCCGAAATAGAATTAGCTTCTAAAAATATTAGTGCATCAATAATTCGTACTTCAGAGTCCACTAATCATGATTATCTTTATTATGCAAAAAAGTATAACGATCATTACATTCGTGTAGCAATGCCCTATGATAATCATACGCAGCTTCTATTAAAAGAGGATAATTTGTTTTTTTATTTCGTTCTTGTATTTTTTATGATAATGCTTATTTTGATTAATGCTATTACTGGACGTTTTAGTAAATCAATAAGTCAATTACGAGATTTTGTAATGTCATTCGAAACAGATGAATATCTGAAATATACTTTTCCTAAGGATGAGTTGGGAGATATAGGAACAAAGATTACCGAAAGCTTCCAACTGTTGACGGATAACAAGAAAAAAATAAACTTAGAGCGTGAGAAGCTTTTGCAGCACGTTCATAGTTCGGAAGAAGGAATATGTTTTTTCTCTGAAGACAAGAAAGTGGAGTTCTACAATGGGCTCTTTATAAGGTATCTTAATATATTGTCTGACGAGCCAATGAGTGATCCAAAGATTGTTTTCACTGATGAGAGCTTTGATGAAGTAAATCGCTTTCTTTCCTCAAATGATGATAAGTACTTTGAAACTCAAATATATAAACATGGTAAGATATTCTCATTAAGGATTAATGTTTTTGAAGATAAAGGGTTCGAAATTATTCTAAATGACATAACCCAACAGGAGAGAACAAGAAAGCTTAAGCAAGAAATAACAGGAAATATAGCCCATGAACTTCGAACACCTGTCACAAGTATAAGAGGATATCTTGAAACTATTATAGAAACTGAAATTAGTGAAAGCCAAAAAGACTACTTTGTAAAACAAGCTTACAATCAAACAATCGTTTTGTCTGAACTAATGCAAGACATGAGTTTAATCACTAAAATGGAAGAGGTGCCTCAGTCTTTTCGATTAGAGGCGGTAAAAATCAGTGAAATTCTTTACTTGATTAAGTCGGATTTTTCAACTGCTTTGAAAGATAGAAGTATCAATATTTCATGGGATATATCGGAAGATATTTATGTGAATGGTAATAGAAGTCTGTTAACTTCAATTTTTCGAAACCTTATAGAAAATGCAATCAGATATGGCGGTGATAACATTGATATTGTTATAACAATTTATAAAGAAGATAGTGATTTTTACTACTTCTCTTTTTATGACACAGGCATAGGTATTCCAAACGAAAAACACTTAAGTCGTCTCTTCGAGCGCTTCTACAGAATCAATGAAGGACGCACCCGTGATACTGGAGGATCAGGTTTGGGATTGTCAATTGTTAGAAATGCCGTTTCTTTTCACAAAGGCACAATAACAGTTAGGAATAGGGAAAAAGGTGGGTTAGAGTTTTTATTTCAATTACATAAGTGATGTAATTATAATATGTTCTCACTTTTATCTGCTACATGCACAGTCAGTTGATTAAATGGCACTACCAAGCCCCGTTCATTAGTTTGTTTATAAATTTCCTCGTTCAAGTCGAATTTTACAGTCCAGAAATCACTTTTATTTACCCACACACGTAGTGTAAAGTCAATGGAGTGATCATTCATGGCTGACATACGTGCAAAAGGCTCGGGATTTTTAAGGACTAAAGGATGTTTATTAGCGATATCAATTAAAAGATTCTTTGCAACTTCCACATCTGTGCCATATTCAAGACCTACCACAATTTCCACTCGACGTGTGAGTTGAGTACTTATATTCACAATGCTGCCTGTAGATAATGGTCCATTAGGTATATAAATAGTTTTATTATCGGATGTTGTCATCATAGTATATAATATGCCAATGTTTCTGACCGTTCCCGAGTTTGATTGTACTTCTATATAATCGCCTACCTTAAATGGCTTATTGAATAAAAGCATTACACCACCTGCAAAGTTTGCAAGGTTATCTTTCACAGACAAGCCTATAGCCAACCCTGCAGATCCAATTATTGCAGCAATGGATACTGTTTTGGTTCCTACAACATTAATAATAATAATAAAGAGCATGATATATAGAAGAACGTCCAATACATTTTTCAAAAATCCCCTAAGGGTGATATCCATTTTTTGCATAGATGTCACCTTATCGGTCATTTTTCTGATTTTACCGATAATCCATTTACCAATGAAGAATATAGTGAAAACAAGAAATATTTTCCAAGCTAGATCCAATCCCCATATCAGAAATTTGTTCCCTAATTCTTGGAAATTACCTTCCTTTATCATATGTGATATCTTATCGTTGCTACTAATTATCCTTAGTGAGTCACTAACCAATGTTGCATTTAAAAACATATCAAAACCAAATTTTTTAAGTATTTATGGCCGCAAAGGTAGATATATTAGTTAAATATTTAGCCATATATTAATTCAAAGTCAACGATTGATATTACTACTCAAAAATAATATTACATAAATGTTTATCAGGACAGCGTGTGGCATGTTTGTTTGTAATATGCTCCCGCTGTGCTTTATAAATCATATCCGTTTTGTAGCCCTTTTTCCTAAGTTTTCTAACTTTCCATGGCTCAATCACATAAGGATACTCGTGCCAAAGCCCCAGCTTATTCTCACGCGCCATCTTTTCCAATTGTGTCAACTCCTTTTCTTTATTAAATTGAATATAATGCCAAGCCATACCAGCTCGTATCATCTCCTTGTTCAGGTCGCTCCCATCATCCAGAAATGTATAAGCCACATATCTGCCATATTGATCAATATCCGCAATTAAAGCTTCAACATTTTTATTTTCTACCATCTCGGCGAGATAATTCTTTGATACCTTATAAAACGGCATATCCCTTTCAGGTGCATCAATCCCATGCATACGAATATTGATGGTTCTATTCTTATCTATCTGCAGATCATATGTGTCTCCATCATAAACTTTTACAATCTTGCCTTTTATTCTGTCATTTACTTTTATTTCATCAGGGTTGGTATCCTCAACATCCGCCTCAACAATTTCATTCATTAAATCAATTATCTTGGTAATGGAGCGTATAGCATTGTCGGCTTCCTTTTTTTCCGAATAATTACATGAGTTCAGTAGTAGTAACACGGTTAATAGTGATAATATTATTCTATATGGTTGTTTCATTTATTATATGAGTTGCATGTTTTGTTAAGTTGATTATCTCAATGAGTCCTAATCCCATTCTTTAGTACGACTTTTGCTTTGGTGTTACTGTTTTTTTATATTGTTTTTAAGCCCAATTCTCTTAAGAATTCATTATGTTCTTTCGTTTTTTCTTCTATTGTTTTGTTGATTGATTCTAATTTGGCATTTACATCTCCCAAGTCAATAGGAATTTCCTCTACTGCTGTACTCACATATCTTGAAATATTCAGGTTATAGCCGTTTTTCTCAATTTCATCCATAGAAACCCGACGCGAATAACGCTCTCGTTCTTGACGGAATTGATATGTTTCTACAATCGCCTTGATATTATCATCACTCAAATTATTTTGTCTTTTCTCCTTTTCAAAATGTTCACTAGCATTGATAAACAAAACGTCGTCTTGATTTGTACATTTTTTCAAAACCAAAATGCAAACAGGAATACCTGTTGAATAAAATAAATTAGCAGGTAAACCAATTACTGTATCAATATTTCTGTCTTTTAATAATTTGGTACGTATTCGCTCCTCGGCACCGCCACGAAATAAAACGCCATGCGGTAAAATAATCGCCATGGTTCCATCATCAGATAAGTTATCTGTACCCAAATAATGGAAGCCGTGTAACAAAAAGGCAAAATCAGCAGCCGATTTAGGAGCTAAGCCATAACTCTTAAATCTGAAATCATCAGCCATGGTGTCGTTTGGCTCCCAACGTAAACTAAAAGGCGGATTAGCAACAATGGCATCAAATTTTATCTTTTTGCTTGGGTTCATTTCATTTAATAAATCCCATTGATTGAGTAAGGTGTCACCATGGAATATCTCAAACTCGGTATCTTTCATACCATGCAACAACATATTCATTCGGGCAAGGTTGTAAGTAGTAACATTCTTTTCTTGTCCGTAAATTTTACCGATACTGCCCTTATTATCAGTGATTCGTTTTCTTACATTTAATAGCAACGAACCCGAACCACATGCCATATCCAACACTCTGTTTAGCTTTTTTTTCTTACCAGAAGCTGGATTTTGACTGTCTAATGTTACGATTTCTGAAAGGATGGTAGAAATTTGTTGAGGTGTATAAAACTCTCCTGCCTTTTTACCCGAACCCGCTGCAAATTTTCCAATTAAATATTCATATGCATTACCAAGTGTATCTGTGCCTGCAGAAAAATCAGCGATACCAACAGCAATTTTTGTAATGATTTTACAAAGTGCATCATTTCGTTCTTTAGCCGTTTTTCCAAGCTTTTCAGAATTGAGGTTGATTTCTGAGAACAAACCTTTAAAAGCACTGTCAAAAGATTCATCTTCAATATATCGAAACCCATCTTGTAATGTTTGTAATAAATCGCCCTTTTGTGTACGCGCTAACTCTGTAATATTACTCCATAAATATTGGGGTTTTATTACATAATGAATCTTTCGGCGCATCTGCTCCTCAAACTCCTTGATGTCTCCATCATTGTTTTTATACCAAATATCTAATGGTGGAGGCACAACAAAATCGGCTCTCTTATCTTTTGATGGACTTACAGGATAATCTCTACCCAATTCCTTTTTTGCGGCTTCTTCGTAATTAAACGATAAATACCTGAGGAACAGAAACGAAAGCATATAATCGCGAAAGTCATCTGCATTCATTGCTCCTCTTAAATCGTTGGCTATATCCCAAAGGGTATCGCCTAATTTTTTATGTTGTTCTTTTTGTGTCATTTTTCTATTCTGGTTTAAAAAATTTATCCTCCTGCCAATTGATAGGGTTGTTTGCGATGTAATTAGATATTTTTTGAAATGATTGATCATTACGAATAATATGGTCATAAAACCGGGATTGCCATTGATATTCAAATCCTAATCGATGGGCATGATTAGTAACCGCCGATTTGTAGGAACCAATAATTGATGAAACGGAATTTTTGCCAATATTTTTAAAACGTTGTTGTCCGATGGTTTTGGATTCATCGTTATCCCCGTTATCGTTATGATCATTTTCCGTAATAACCAAAATTCCATGAATATGATTTGGCATAACCACAAATGCCCCCAATTCTATATTTTTTGCGTGATGTGGTATTTGATGCCATAAAATATCGGCAATGACACCAATGGACGATAATTTCATTTCTCCGTTTATAATTTCTCCAAAATAATGCTCTCTATTTTGTGTGCAAATGGTAATAAAATACGTACCTGCCCAACGATAATCCCAATTTTGCAAACGTGTGGATTGTATTCTGTATTTATTTTGAAATTTATCCATCTTGTTATTGTTGTGGAAACTGAGCATGCCCTGTTTTTACAGGAAACAACCCTTGCATCAACCCTTTTTTATGTTGTTTTAATTGCTCTATTTTTTCTGCTTGTTTGGCAATTATCTCATCTAAAGAAGAAAGACAAGAAGCAATTTTTTGTTGTTCTTCTTTTACAGGATACATCAACACAATTGATTTTATAATATCTCCTGACAAATTTCCTTGACCACCTTGGATATATCTTGCTATAATCCAATCTTTTTTAAAGGTTAAAAAGTGATAGGTAAATTCATTACTAAATTGTGATTTTAAGCAAAGGATTGCTTGATTAATAGCACCATTTATCTGGGATATAGCTACATCACCACTATTAGCACCATAAAGTGCTACTAATAAATCTCCTTTACTCACCATTTTTGCAGATGAATTATTTAATCCTGTCTCTGTTAAAAACAATTCTGTTGAATTTTTGCTTATTTCAGCAGAGCGAATAAATGGAATATCACCCTCATAATACTTTTTTTCAATAGTACTTGGTGTCCCACCACTATATGTTGTAAAAACCTCTCCCAACTTCTTCTCCTCCCACTCCCCATCATCCTCAAACTCCTTAAACCTCAACTTTGGCACTTTCTTTCCTTCTTGCGGAAACAAATTTTGCATCAAACCTTTTTTATGGTCTTTCAATAATTCCAACTTTTGGTTGTGGGCTTCTATCACTTCATCTAAAGAAGAAAGACAAGATGCTATTTTTTGTTGTTCTTGTAACATTGGAACTGGGATTTTGATTTTACTCATTACCCCGTTCATTAGTTTTGGATTTCCTACATAAGAAACATAGCTTTTAGAGACTGAATTAATTAGTTCTGAAATACATTTATTGGCAAATCCATTTTTGTTTAGTAATACTCCGCAAACATTCGTGCAGTAAAACTTACCGTCACGATAATTAACATCACCTGCATTCGCACCGTCCGTCGTCCAAGTTATAGCGTCTTCATATAAGTATTCTATATAGAAACCTGCAAGACCATTGTTTTTGGTTTGTGATGAATAAACTGGATATGGATTTTCATTACTTTGTTTTTCTTCTACTGAGCCCATAGATAGAACATATCCACGAGTTACTTCAAAGATTTCTCCTACTTCTTTGATTTTCCACCCACCTTTATCATTAAACTCTGGAAACCGTATGGTCGGTATTAATTTATTATTCTTATTCATATGCTGCTAATCCTGATATTTCTCTTGTACCTGCCAGTTTCTTTAATTGGGGAACCAATTCTTTCATCAATGCCAATTCTTGTACACGGCGTTCTTTCCAACTCAATTCTAAAGGAGCCAACAAATCTGTTAGTTGTTCGCCGTCAAAAATCATTCGGCTCATTATTTTTTCTATAAATCGTTTTATATCGGCTGTTTGTAAACCATACTTTTGTGCAATGGATGATAGTTCTTTGTTGTACTTTTCGTCTTTAAAAACTTCATAACCTTTGCGCAATGTTTCTACATCTTGCCCTCTGTTCCAATCCAGCCCATTGATGTAGTCGGTTAAATCTTCTTCTTCATCCATTAAATTAGAGTTCGATTTCAATAAACCAATCACCTGTGCTTTGGTCATTTTTTGTTTAGAAGGTTTTTGTTGAGTACTTTCTGCAATCAGATTCATTATATAATCGTAATCAATCACAGCAGAAGCAAACAAAACAAATTCAAAATCGAACTCTTTAATCTCTTGAGGTGTATCTTCCCCTTCTTTCTTTTGGCGTTTCTGAAAGCTTTTAGCAGTTTCGATATACGAACTACGAAATGCTACAAAGGTTTCCTTGGGTAAAATAGCTTCAATTTTGGCTTTTTGCTCTTCGTCAAGATCGGTATATTGATCCAACTGCGTTTTTAAACGCTGTACCTCCTTAAAGTTTTTCACAAAAGCTATACGGGCAGCATCACCTTTTAGATTATACACTTCCTGCGGTTCATAAAGCAAGTCCTGTTGTTGCATAAAAACACCTAATTTCTCAACCGCCTCTTTAAACTGATCCATAACGACAGGTGCAGGATCAACCAACCAAATTTCTTTGGGATTTTTATCACTCTTACCAGAAAATAAACTAATAGCTTGGTTAACCGCTTCTTGTTGTGAACGGAAATCTAAAATACTACCATAAGGTTTGGTATCGTTTAAAACACGGTTGGTGCGTGAAAATGCTTGTATCAACCCATGGTGCTTTAAGTTCTTATCTACATACAAAGTATTTAGGTATTTGCTATCAAAACCTGTAAGCAACATATCCACTACAATGGTGATATCTATTTTGTTTTTATGAGGCAGTTCTTTGTTTGTCCATCTTTGATCTTTTATACGTGTTTGTATATCTTGATAATATATATCAAAATTGTTTATAGAATGATTAGTTCCATATTGAAGATTGAAATCGGATATTATATTTTCTAAAGCCTTCTTTTTCTTTTCAGGTTCTTGCTTATTATCCTCACGCTCTTGGGTCAAATCATCCTCAAGCTGTTTTATGTCTGCAGCATTTCTCTGGCTTTGTTGGTCACTATCTTTGGCTATTAGTTGGGATGGTGGCGAAAACACACATGCAATATTTAATCGTTTGTAGCTTTCATCCTCCTTTTTCTTTTTCTCTTGTTCTTTCTTAAAAAGATTGTAATACTGGATAGCATCATTTATTGAGGCAGTTGCTAAAAGTGCATTAAACTTTCTTTGATTTGTGGCAGCATTATGCTTTTCTAAAATAGCATCTACCACCGCTTGCTGGGCTATTGACTCACCCGGATTTGCATTGTAAGAGCCTTCTCCCTTAAAGTAATCAATATGAAATTTTAATACATTCCGATCTTCAATAGCGTGGGTAATAGTGTACTCGTGTAGAGGTTTTTCAAAAATATCTTCAGTTGTTTTATATGACTCAAACTCTCCTTCTCGAGTTCGATATGTGGAGTTTTCACTAAAAATAGGTGTGCCAGTAAAGCCAAACAGCTGTGCATTTGGGAAAAACTCTTTAATCGCTTTGTGGTTGTCACCAAATTGTGAACGATGGCACTCATCAAAAATAAACACAACCCGCTTATTTCTCAACGGCTCAAGTCGTTCTTTGTAGTTTCTTTGGTTTGTTCCGTCAAGTGCCAAACCCAATTTTTGAATGGTGGTAACAATCACTTTGTCTGCATAGTCAGTAGATAACAAGCGTCTTACCAATGTTTCGGTATTCGTGTTTTCCTCTACACTGCCTTCTTGAAAACGATTGAATTCTTCACGAGTTTGGCGGTCAAGGTCTTTTCGATCTACTACAAATAAACACTTCTCAATATCAGGATTGTCTTTCAACAAGGTAGAAGCCTTAAAAGATGTCAGCGTTTTGCCACTTCCAGTTGTATGCCAGATGTACCCATTGCCTCGATTATCTTTAATGCAATCTACAATGGCTTTTACCGCATAAATCTGGTAAGGACGCATTACCAATATCTTCTGCTCACCCTGAACCAATACCATATATTTACTAATCATTTCACCTAATGTACACTTAGCTAAAAACACATCGGTAAAATCATTCAGGTCATTAATTTTTTTATTCTTTATATCAGCAAATTCATAAACAGGTAGAAATTGTTCATCGGCATTAAAGGCAAAATGCTGATTTTTGTTATTCGCAAAATATAAGGTTCTACCGCCATTACTTACTATAAACAATTGCATAAAACAAAGCAAGGTATTGGTATATCCATTGCCAGGCTCATTTTTATAATCAACTATTTGCTGCATAGCATTTCTGTGTGAAATATCACCTCTTTTAAGTTCAATTTGCACCATTGGTAAACCATTAATCAAGATGATAACATCATAACGTTGGTGGCTATTTTCGGTATTAATTCGTAATTGATTAATTACCTCAAAATCATTTTTGCACCAATCTTTAATATTTACCAAAGTATAGTGTAAAGGCGTGCCATCTTCACGTTGAAAGTATTGTCTCTCACGCAATAATTTAGAAGCTTCAAACACATCTGAGCGGATAATTTCTTCCCGCAATCGCAAAAATTCACTATCCGATAATCGTACCCTATTTAATGATTCAAACTTTTGACGAAAATTGTCTTCTAATGACTTTCTATCAACGATTTCAGGACGATAGGTGTACTTAAGTCCTTTTAGTTGCTCAATCAGTTGTTCTTCAATTAGGTTTTCCTTATTCATTTTTTTCTTATTTCAATAAGTCTTTAGCATTAGCTACTAAATCTTTAGCAATTTGATACAAGTTTTCGATGCTTCGTTATTGGATATCATGAGTTTCAACAAAATTTACTTTTAATACAAAGAGATCATGATGGAAGAATGTAGGTTTGTCATTATTTACCTGCTTGTTAACCATCATGTATTTTTTGTCGTTAACATTCTTGAGACACCATTCCCTTTAAAACATCTTTAAATTATCTTCATTGAAACCTAATTATCTTTTATACCGTCAAAGATAAGACATTTAATTCATTCTCTCAACACCTCAC
>CAYFTB010000023.1:0-8384 GCA_964345875.1 uncultured Proteiniphilum sp. | reverse complement strand
GGGGCTTTTGAGCATTTTATTATATTTATTAATCGTTGATGAAGCCATAATTCTAGGAGTAAATAATTATTGCTGGCAACACTAGAAGAATATGTCAGAAGAGGACAACCCCTTACCCTTATGAATTAAAATATCTTTATATAGAAATAAAATCAATCCACCACCATTAAAAATGATTGTAGATTGCTATCGTTCGTAGCTTATACAATAGAAATCTACATGTGAATTTCTACCGTTCTTGACTTATATAACGCAAATCTACTTGTAGATTTCTATTGTTCGTGACATATACAATGCAAATCTACATGTGGATTTTGATTGTTCGTGGTATATACAGTCCAATTATAGTAGTAAGATTGACCTTCTTAGCACGTTATTTAGGCTATGTGGAATAATGTAGTGCTTTGTGTTCATATGGACATTCAATAATTGCATAAACTGGCATATTTATGTTTGTTCGATTCTGTTATTAGATTCATTTAATGATGTCATTAAAGAAAAAAGCACTAATTTTGTGATAAATACGTTGTATGATTCGAGTATTATTGTCATTCTAATACATTATAATTGTAGAATGACTGATTTCGTATAATGCAATTTAAATGCTGTTTAATCATATAAATGAAATGAGATTATTTCTTACTACAATTATTTTGGTTCTGTTTGGCGTGTTGGCTTCTGCTCAGGATAAAAAGCTATCTTATTATGAATTGGTTGATAAGTCTGCCCAGTTTATTGATGAGAATAGACTTGACAGTGCAGCCTATTCACTGCAACAAGCCATGAAACTTGAACCAACAAATGAGAACAATCCAATGCTACTTCTCAATTTGGGTATTATTCAACGCCAACTCAGATTGACTGATGATGCTTATATTTCCTTCACTGCATCTCTTGTAAATAATTCTGATTCGGTACTAGTTTTACACAATAGGGCTTCACTTCTTTGTGATTTAGATCACTACAAAGATGCAATGGAGGACTATTCAACTATAATCAATATCGACCCGAGCAATGCTGAAGCTTATTATAGACGAGGGCTGCTATATTTGGAGAATAATGACATGATTAGTGCAGAGCGTGATTTCAAAAAATGTGAAGATATAGATGACAGTGATTTATTTGCAAAGTTGAGCAAAGCATTATTGTTAAAGCTAGAAGATGACTGGGAGGGTGCAGAAAAGATTTATACTTCAATAATCACGTCGGACGTTAAAAAGTTGAATGCTTATTATCTTAATCGTGCTGAATGTTATGTTAATACAGCAAAGTATGCATCGGCAGCCGCAGATTTGCGAGCAGTAGAGTCGTCCGAAAAGAATAATCCCTATTTTTATGTTTTGCGTGGCAGAGTGCGACTTAACGAGTTTGACAAGTTTGCGGCAAAGTCAGATTTTGAAAGAGCAAAACAGTTGGGTTATGATGGGGAATTGGCTGATAAATGGATTGAGAAGACCAAATAGAATCTTGTAGATAATTTTAATAGATTTATATTATTTGTCGAGTATTTATTTTAAATTTGCATTATATGATTATCAATATGATGAAGGATGTTAGGTGCGTATTTGCAGTGAGTTTGGTGATTGTTTCATTTATGGGATTGGTTTCGTGTGTAAATAGCTCTCAGCATATTGAAAACAGTGAAAACGGAATCAAGTATGATACCATAAGCCTTGAGCGAACTTATAATTTGGACCAGAGAGAGGACTATCCTTCGTGTAACCTTAAAATTAATGTGTTATTTCCAGTTGAGAGCGAATTGTATAACATTGATAATATTAAGCAAATATTGCAAAGTAGTTTGATTGGTTATGAATATGACGGAATTACATTTGACGATGCAATAGAAAAGTATGCGGAAAATTATATTGAAAGCTACAAAAAGGATGCCGATATATTTAGAAATAACCGACCAAAAGAAGATTATGGTGAGCAGTTTGATGACATCTTCCATAATGATGGCTACCATTCAACTTTACCCGATATTTTCTATTCATATTATGAATCAATTGAAAACGCAATAGTATTTGATCATTATGGGGTATTGTCATTTCAGGTAAAACAGAATAATAGTAAAGGTGGGGAGGTTTCTACCGAGACTGTAAGAAATTATGCTATAGACCTAGCTAGTGGCAAGTTGATTGAAGAGGAAGATATCTTTGTGGCAGGATATGATATTGCACTTCGACCCATAATCCAAAATTGTTTGTTCCAGCAATATGGTGTTAAATCTGTAGAAGACTTGGAGGATTTGGGCTTTTTTGGTATAGATGAAATTATACCTAACAAAAACTTTTTAATCACTGATTCTGGCATAATCTACACTTTTAATAAGGGTGAGTATTCGGCATATCAATTGCCATCATCAGAAATATTTATGCCATACGATTATATCAAGTCTATATTGAGACAAAACTCTGCTGCATACAAATTATCAAACATAGAATGAACGTTATAAATAAATATTTCACTTCTCTAAGTGAAGCTCAGCAAGAGCAGTTTGCAGCACTTTTTGATCTGTATTCGGATTGGAATGCAAAAATCAATGTTATTTCTCGCAAAGATATTGATAATCTATACACCAATCATGTTCTTCACTCGCTTGCAATTGCAAAGTTTATTAACTTTAAAGCTGGCACATCAGTGATTGATGTTGGCACCGGTGGAGGATTCCCCGGGGTTCCTCTTGCAATCTTTTTTCCCGAAGTTCATTTTTTGATGCTTGACAGTATTGGCAAAAAAGTGAAAGTGGCTCAAGAAATATCTAATGCAATAGGATTAAATAATGTGGAGTTTATCCATTCCAGAATGGAAGATGAAAAGCGTAAGTTTGATTTTGTGGTTAGTCGCGCAGTTATGCAGTTGCCTGAGTTGGAAAAGCGTGTAAAGAAAAATATTTCGCAAAAACAAATGAATGCTTTGCCTAATGGGATTATATGCCTGAAAGGTGGAGATTTGACACAGGAGCTGATGCCTTTTAAGAAAAAGGTTGAAGAGTTTGAATTAAGTCAATATTTTGAAGAGCCTTTTTTCGAAACAAAAAAACTTATTTATTTGCCTTATTAGATTTATGCAATGTTATTGTAATATATAAATCATTGATGTTATTATATTGCAAAGACTTAATTGTATAAATTAGGATAAAAAATATTGTATCTTTGCGGCTTGAATAATAATGAATATTTGTTTGTGTTTTTTCAATAACATAATACATAATAGATAGCAAAAGGGGTAAATAATCAATGCAGGAAAAAAATCATCGCTCGGGGTTTGTGAATATTGTTGGTAATCCTAATGTAGGTAAGTCAACATTAATGAATAAATTGGTAGGAGAAAAACTATCTATTATCACTTCGAAATCTCAGACTACACGACATAGAATAATTGGAATTGTGAATGAACCTGAGTACCAGATAGTGTATTCGGATACTCCTGGAGTTTTGCGTCCTAATTATAGGTTGCAACAGCAGATGTTAAATTTTTCACTTTCGGCGTTGGAGGATGCTGATGTTTTGTTGTATGTGACTGATGTTGTGGAGACAATCGACAAGAATGATGAGTTTCTATCTAAAGTTGAAAAGCTAAGTATTCCTATTTTATTGCTTATTAATAAGATTGACGAAACAAAGCAGGACAACTTGGTTAAGCTTGTAGAGAGGTGGAGTGAAGTTCTTCCCAAAGCTGAGATTTATCCAATTTCAGCACTTAATAACTTTGGGGTGGAAGTAATTCAGAAGCGTATCTTGGAGCTGTTGCCGCCATCTCCTCCATATTTCGAAAAAGATGCATTGACAGACAAGCCTGCACGTTTTTTTGTAAATGAGATAATTCGTGAGAAGGCTTTGCAGATTTATCAAAAAGAGGTTCCATACTCAATCGAAGTGATGGTTGAGGAATTTAAGGAGGAGCCTGATATAATTCGTATTCGTGCTATAATAATGGTTGAACGTGATACACAAAAGGGGATTGTAATAGGTCATAAAGGTGAATCGCTTAAAAAGCTTGGGACATTAGCACGAAAGGATATTGAATTATTTTTCGAGAAGAAAGTGTTTCTGCAGTTATATGTTAAAGTTGAAAAAGACTGGAGAAACAGAGATAACATGTTGAAGTCGTTTGGCTATAAACTAGACTGATAATATTGCTGTGAAGCAAAGTAATTTATAACAAAAAAATAATTCCAAAAGGAATATAACAAGAGTATGAGAAACTTAGTAGCTATTGTAGGACGTCCTAACGTAGGTAAGTCCATGTTGTTTAACAGACTAACACAGAGCCGTCAGGCAATTGTGACTGATATATCTGGCACTACCCGGGATAGAATGTATGGCAAAGTTAATTGGACGGGACAAGATTTCTCGCTAATTGACACCGGCGGATGGATTGTGAATTCGGACGACGTGATGGAAGAGGAGATAAATAAGCAGGTAATGATAGCTATAGAAGAGGCTGATGTTATATTGTTTGTTGTGGATGTTATGACTGGTCTTACAGATTTGGATAAAGCTGTTGGACATTTGCTTAGGCAGTCAGATAAAGAGGTCGTAATTGTTGCCAACAAATCCGATAATTTTAATATTGGGTATCAGTCTGCTGAGTTTTACGCTCTTGGATTGGGTGATCCATTTCCTATTTCGGCTATCAATGGCTCTGGTACAGGTGATTTGCTGGATCATATACTGACTTTATTCAGAAATGATGGCAAAGAAGAGGAATTGGCTGATATTCCTAAGTTTTCGATAGTAGGACGTCCCAATGCAGGCAAATCGTCGTTGGTGAATGCTTTGATTGGAGAGGACAGAAATATTGTAACAGATATAGCAGGCACCACCCGTGACTCTATTCATACTAGGTATAATAAATTTGGTATGGATTTCTATTTGGTTGATACAGCTGGAATCAGGAAAAAAGGTAAAGTCCAAGAGGATTTGGAGTATTTTTCTGTTATAAGATCAATCAGATCCATTGAGGAGGCTGATGTTTGCATTCTGATTATCGATGCTGAGCGTGGTGTAGAAAGTCAGGATCTAAATATCTTTTCACTAATTCAGAAAAATAAAAAAGGTCTTGTTGTTTTTGTGAATAAATGGGATGCTGTGGATGAGAAAGACACTAATATGATTAGAGACTTTGAAAAAATTATCCGTGAGCGTTTTGCTCCTTTTACTGATTTCCCAATCATATTTGGTTCGGCTATAACAAAGCAGCGTATTCTAAAAGTTATGGACTTTGCAAAGCAGGTGTATCATAACAGAAAACAAAAGATTGCTACCAATAAGCTCAACGAGATTATGTTGCCTATTATTGCGAAGACACCTCCACCTGCAAACAAAGGAAAGTATATTAAGGTAAAGTACGTTACTCAGTTACCAAATACTCAGATTCCATCTTTTGTTTTCTTTTGCAATTTGCCCCAATGGGTTAAAGAGCCATACAGAAGATTTGTGGAGAACAGAATGAGAGAAAATTGGGATCTTACTGGAACACCAATTAATGTCTATTTTAGAGAGAAATAGTAGCGATACTGTTACAGATGAAATATTTGAGGGTTTAATCTAGTGGTTAAACCCTTTTCAATATAATGCAAGTCTAAATATTGTTAAATGCAATACTCTTTGATTCGCATACCTCTATTATCTTATTCTTAACAAGCCGCAAATCATTATATTTTAGATTACCCAGATCTATTTTATAGTTTTCAGGCTCCGATTCTATTGTAATGTGACCAAGTCCTATGCCAACCTGAGTGACAGTATCCCATGATATAGAGCCGCCTAATTGTTGTTTAGGTAGCATAATGTCAATCTCCTTATCATCAATGGTAATAACTATCTCTTTTTGCCATATTGTAACCATCAATATAAGAATTGCTCCTAATAGAATTCCAACAATGCTAGCATAAAATACAAAAGCATAAGTGTTACCTATGACCTGCTTTATAGCTAGTGTACCCGACATCGAAATTAGAAAAATGCTTACAAGTATAGATGTAATCTTGACCTGTTGCGAAATTGAGTATTTGATTTTCAACTCTTCCATAATATATTTTAGTTTTATATTGTTGATTTTCAGAACTGCCTGTCATGAATTGAACAAAAATACAATCTTAATATTGATTTTTATTAAATAAAAGAGAAAAGCCAATGAAATAACAAAAAATATTCGTTAATTTGTAAATGAATCATATTGTTTGAATAAAACAATAGGGCTTAGTGTAGAGATGGACTTTTATTTCTATATAATTATACTTGCCCAATCATGTTGATAGGGCTTAAAAAAATACGAAGGATAAACTGATGAACAGCAACAATCTTGAAAATGAGAAACTCCCCGTTGACCAAGGGGATGGTATTGAGGAGAATAACACTCCGGTAGAAGAATCTAAAACTGACGATGCACAAAATGTGTCTGGTCAAGAAGTTATTTCAGAAAATATAGAAGAGGTAGTCTCGGAGTCTTCTAAAGACGATAATATTGAGTCTGAAAAATCGGATGAGATAGATTATCATCTTGAAAATATCGAAGAAACAGAGTCTGAAGAGTCTGAAGATGATGTAGACGAGAATAATGTTCAAGATGATAATACAGAAGTATTGTCTCTTAACGAAATAATTGAAAAACTTCGCAACCTAATGGCTTCTGATAGTCCTAAACGTAAAGACTTTGATGAGGCTAAGAATTACTTCTATCGATCGTTGCGCAATGAAACAGATTTACAAAAAACAGCATTTATTGAAGCTGGCGGTGAGTCTATTGATTTTGTAATGAATGAGAGTGCAGAATATACCGAAGGTAAAAATCTAATACAAAAAATCAGGGAAAGGCGTGCCGAGATAGTGGCACGTGAAGAAGCCGAGAAAGAGAAAAATGTTGCTAAAAAGCTTGCGATAATCGAACAAGTAAAACAACTTTCGGAAACGCAGGTTCATGAGGATTTTAATAAAACTTATCAGGAGTTCCGTACTTTACAGCAAAAGTGGAGTGATATTAAACTTGTGCCACAGTCCAAAGTTAATGAGCTTTGGAAAGATTATCAGCGTTATGTTGAGAAGTTTTATGACTTGGTACGTATAAATAATGAGTTTAGAGAGTATGATTTTAAGAAAAATCTAGAGTTAAAAAATGATTTATGTATTGCAGCTGAAAAACTTGATGAGGAAGAGGATGTAGTTTCAGCTTTCTATCAATTACAAAATCTGCATCAGGAATGGAGAGATATAGGTCCAGTTTCAAGAAAAGATAGAGAAGCAATATGGGATAGATTTAAAAATGCTTCAACTCTAATAAATAAAAAATATCAATCGCATTTTGAATCTTTGAAAGGTAAAGAAGAGGAAAACCTAGAGGCTAAAAAAGCTTTGTGCGAGAAATTGGAGGCAATTGATTATTCGCAGCTAATTTCAGTTAAAGACTGGAATGTGAAAATTAAAGAGGTGCTAGATATTCAAAGCCAATGGCGTGCTATTGGATATGTTCCTAAAAAGTGGAATACAAAAATATATGATCGTTATCGTGCTGCATGCGATTTCTTCTTTAGAAATAAGAATGATTTCTACAAATCTCTGCATGGAGAGATGGAGGATAATCTAAAGAAAAGAGTAGAATTGTGTGAGCGAGCTGAGGCTATAAAAGATAGCACCGACTGGAGAAAGACGACGCATGATATGATAGCTATACAAAAAGAGTGGAAAACTATTGGAATGGTTCCACGTAAATTTGTTGATAGCACATGGAAGAGATTTATTGCTGCTTGCGACTATTTCTTTGAGCAAAAGAAGTTAAACTCCTCTTCACAACGTGAAGATGAAACTAATAATTTGGCTAAGAAAAACGATATTGTAGAAAAAATAAAACTAATTGATGAATCTTTGTCTGTTGATGAGTCTTTAGTCTTATTAAGGAGTTTGATGGATGAATGGTACTCTGTTGGACATGTTCCATTTAAAGTGAAAGATAAGGCTTATAAACAGTTTTATGATGCAACAGAATTACAATTCGATAGATTGAATGTTGGTAAAGCTGAACGAAAACTAGATAGTTTCAAATCCAACATTTCTGATATGGCAAAATCTGATAATGCTAAAGGACAGTTGTTTAGAGAGCGTGATAGACTGATGCGTCAGTATGAACGTATGAAAAACGAATTGCAAACTTATCAGAACAATATTGGCTTCCTATCAGTGTCATCTAAAAAGGGTAATAATCTTATTGATGATATGAATCAAAAAGTTAAGAAAATTCAGTCTGAATTGGATTTGATTGTAATGAAAATTGAAGCAATTGACGGAGAGTTGTCATAAGGCTTGATAAAATATTTTTTGATGGGGGTGTCCAATAAGTTTTGGATATCCCTTTTTAATTTATAAACTGTCTAGTTCTAACAT
>CAYFTB010000022.1:0-24589 GCA_964345875.1 uncultured Proteiniphilum sp. | reverse complement strand
ATAACCAGAGATATTTAATAATATAACAATAGCATTTTATATTAGTTCAAAGTTAGACAGGTGTTCATTTGCATAAGTACGCTAATAAAATTAAATCTAAGATTATCAGTAGCAACAGACTAAAAGAAAAAACCAGACACAAGTAAATGTGCCTGGTTTTACATCGTTTATAATTAAAATATATTTAGCTCTCTTTCAAGAATTGACGTAAAACATATTGTAGAATTCCCTGATTCTTATAATATTCTATTTCTATTGCAGAATCCAAACGAACAATAGCTTTAAATGCTTTTTTATCACCATTTTCATCTGTCGCTATCACGTCAACCTCTTTAAGAGGTTTCAAATCATTGGAAATACCAGTGATATCAAAAGTTTCTCTACCTGTAAGTTTCAAGCTTTCTGCGGTGTCACCATCTTTATATTGAAGTGGCAATACACCCAAATCCATGAGATTACTACGATGTATACGTTCGTAACTCTCGGCAATTACAGCTTTGATACCAAGTAGGAATGTCCCCTTAGCAGCCCAGTCGCGAGATGATCCACTTCCATATTCTTTTCCTGCTAAAACTACTAGTGGAGTTTGGTCAACTTTATATTTTTGTGCTGCATCATAAACAGTCATATCCTCGTTAGTTGGTAAATATTTAGTGTATCCACCTTCACGATCGGCTAGTCTGTTTTTGATTCTAACATTAGCAAACGTACCTCTAACCATCACCTCATCATTTCCTCGACGTGAACCATAAGAATTAAAGTCTTCAGGTTTTACACCTCTTTCCATCAAATACTTACCCGCAGACGAATCTTTACTAAATACACCTGCAGGAGATATATGATCTGTAGTAATGCTATCACCCAAGTGAAGCAATACACGTGCACTTTTGATATCATTAAGCTTTTCTGGTTGTTCTGAAATATTATGGAAGAAAGGTATCTCTTTTATATAAGTAGAGTTTTCATCCCATTTATAAATCTGATCCGCTGTAGCCTCAAGATTTCTCCATATCTCGTTTCCTTCAAATATTTCACCATAACTCTTGTCAAAATCAGCTGGAGAAAGTACTTGGCTTAATATTTTGTTAATCTCATCATCTGATGGCCAAATATCTTTCAAATAAACTGGCTCTTCATTTCTGTCATAACTGATTGGTTCATTTAGCAAGTCAATATCAACACGTCCTGCAATAGCATATGCTACAACAAGCATTGGCGACATAAGGAAATTCATCTTTACCTTTGGATGCACGCGTGCTTCAAAGTTTCGATTGCCTGACAGAACTGATGCTGTAATCAAATCATCCTCGTCTATTGCTTTTCCAATTTGTGGAGGAAGTGGACCTGAATTACCAATACATGATGTACAACCATAACCAACTAGGTGGAAGCTAAGTGCTTCGAGGTCTTTCATCAAATCAGCTTTTTCTAGATAATCAGTAACCACTTTAGAGCCTGGGGCAAGAGATGTTTTTACCCACGGCTTTACGTTAATTCCTCGTTCACGTGCTTTGCGAGCTACTAAACCAGCACCCACCATAACAAATGGATTGGATGTATTAGTACAAGATGTGATGGCCGCTATCACGATAGAACCATCAGAAAGTTCGAACTTATCATGACCACGATTAATCCAAACAGTTTTTAGCTTATTTGCATCTTTCTCAATAGTTATTTCTCTTACTTTGGATGTATGTTCAATTGGTTGATTATTTCCACCTTCAGACTTCCATCTTGTTAGTTGTTTTTCATATTCTCTGTCTTCTGGTTCAATATATTTACGACCAAATGAATTATCAAGCAATTCGATAAATTTAGGCTTCAAGTTGCGAAGTAATATCTTGTCTTGTGGGCGTTTAGGACCCGCAACTGTTGGCTCAATCTTGGATACATCAAGCTCAACTACTGATGAGTATTTAATTTCATCCATATTTTCGCGCCATAGCTTATTTGCCTTACAATAAGTCTCAACACGCTGTACAACAGATTCAGGACGATTTGTTTTACGCATATAATCAAGCGTCTTATCATCTATTGGGAAATATGTTATAGTAGAACCAAACTCGGGCGACATATTACCAATTGTGGCACGATCGGGAACAGACAAATGATCTAGTCCATCTCCAAATACCTCAACAAACTTACCTACCACACCATGCTTACGCAATATGTGTGCAATATTTAATACTAAATCGGTGGCAGTAGAACCTAGAGGTAGCTTGCCAGTAAGCTTTAATCCTACAACTTGTGGCATAATAAAGTAGATTGGTTGTCCCAATATTGC
The DNA here is from genome assembly GCA_964345875.1 of uncultured Proteiniphilum sp. Lineage (GTDB taxonomy): Bacteria > Bacteroidota > Bacteroidia > Bacteroidales > Dysgonomonadaceae > Petrimonas. The sequence goes on along the minus strand of CAYFTB010000022.1, from coordinate 22,305 downwards.
TGCCTCAGCTTCAATACCTCCTACACCCCATCCTACTACTCCAATACCATTTACCATAGGTGTATGGCTATCTGTTCCAACCAATGTATCTGGAAAAACCTCACCATCTTTAGCTATAACTCCTTGTGCAAGATATTCAAGATTAACTTGATGACATATTCCCATACCTGGAGGAACTACACTAAAGTTGTTAAATGCCTTTTGTGCCCATTTAAGAAAGGTATATCGCTCAATATTACGATCATACTCTTCCGCCATATTTTTATCATACGAATAATTTGTTCCAAAATAATCTACTTGCACCGAGTGATCTATAACCAAGTCAACAGGAATAAGTGGATTTATTTTTTCGGGATCTTTGCCTTTTCTTGCAACTTCAGCACGCAATGCAGCAATATCTACCACTGCCGGCACTCCTGTGAAATCCTGCATAAGCACCCTAGCAGGCTTATAAGGAATATCTTCGTCGCTAGCCTCAGGCTTCCAATTTAATAAAGTCTCAATATGTTCTTTTGTGATTCCAAAGTCATCGAAATTGCGTAATGCATTCTCCAAAAGAATACGAATAGAAAAAGGGAGTTTATCGATTTGATATCCCTGCTTTTCGAGCTCTGCAAGACTGTAATAGTTAAAACTTTCGCCACCAATTTGTAGCGCCTTTTTCACTTTAAAGGGGTCTCTAGGCATTGTAATTCTCGTTTTATATTTGTTAATAAAATAGTTATTTCTGATAAAGATTATATCACTTGATATAGCTCATTATTATAGCTAATCATACATTACAACAAACATGATGCTATTTTGTTGTAACAAATTCGAGAATATTCATAAATCAAAAAAGCGAGAATATCTTAAACAGAAATCTCGCTTTTTTGATTTTATTTTAATTAGCATTAAGATTGATTAGTCATCTTTCTTAGCTCGTTTTGTTTCCCATACAAAATATGTAATCAACAACGCAAAGGCAATAATTGCAGTAACCTGAGCACCCACACCAGAAGGATCTGCCCACACACCAAGATTTAGGACATCACCCTTACCTGTTAAGAAAATAATTAATGCTCCAATCACCCCAAATAGTGCAGCTCCGGCAATAAATCCTGATGAAATAAGGATTGATCGCTGATTACGTGCAGCATTAAGATCCTTATCCTTAGTGCTCCTATTAACCCAATGATTTAACAGCCCACCAACTATTAGAGGTGTGTTAAGTGGAAGGGGGATAAACATTCCTAAAGCAAATGCAAGAGGCGAGATATTTAGCCAATTTACCAAAACAGCAAGAATTGCACCAATAGCAAGCAACATCCAAGGTGCACCGCTACCCGACATAAGAGGCTCGATAATAGCAGCCATTGCATTAGCCTGCGGAGCAGTCATTGGATTAGGATGCGTTTCTGTAGCCACAAATCCATATGCTTCATTCAAAATAAAGATAACAGCTCCAACTGTTGCTGCTGACACAAGGGTTCCCAGAAACTTATATGATTGTTGTTTAGCAGGAGTAGTACCAATCCAGTAACCAATTTTTAGATCAGTAATAAAACCACCAGCCATTGACAAAGCGGTACAAACAATTCCTCCAATTATCAAACCACTTACCATTCCTTGCCATCCGCTCAAACCAACAGACAAAAGAATAACAGATGAAAGAATCAAGGTCATCAGAGTCATGCCCGATACGGGATTAGACCCAACGATTGCTATTGCATTAGCAGCAACTGTGGTAAATAGAAATGAAATTATTGTGATTGTCAATAGTGCAACTACAGCTTGAACAAATGTTACTTTCACCCCAATAATCAAAAATATGAATACAGCAATAAGCGTAAGAAATAAAAATAGCATCACAAATGACATTGCAAGATCACGCTGTGTACGTTTTTCTGTAACTGCACTTTCATGACGGCTTCCTTTTTTCTTAACAGCAAGTTTGAAGGCATCACCTATAACTCCTGATGATTTTATTATACCAATAATACCTGCCATTGCAATGGCTCCAATACCAATGGGGCGAACATAAGCAGCAAAAATCTCTTCGGCCGACATCAATGCAAAAGGATTTACACCATCGCCAGCTGCCGCGGCAAGAACTCCAATTTCGTTAACTAACGGAATTAATACCAGCCATGATAACAGCGATCCCACAGTAATAATAACTGCAAAACGCAATCCTACCAAATATCCAAAACTGAAGATTAGTGCACTCACATTAAATTTGAAGACCATCTTAAATTTATCAGCAAGCATAGCCCCAGCTGGAATAATTCTTGTTGTCACTTCCTCACTCCAAAGCCTAAAAGCAGAAAAACAAAAATCAAAAAGTCCACCAACCAGTCCGCTGGTTACAAGCAATTTTGCTTGATTGCCGCCCTTTTCTCCAGTCATTAATATTTCAGTAGTGGCAGTGGCCTCAGGAAACGGAAGTTTACCGTGCATATCCTTTACGAAATATTTTCTGAAAGGAATTAGAAACAAGATTCCCAAAAATCCCCCAAACAATGAAGAGAAAAATATTTGCCAAAAATCTATCTGCATTTCCGGATATTTAGCTTGCAGAATATATAAACCAGGGATAGTAAATACAGCTCCTGCAACAATCACACCTGATGCTGAACCAATAGATTGGATAATAACATTTTGAGCAAGTGCGTTTTTCTTTTTAAATGCTGCAGATGCCCCAACAGCAATGATAGAAATTGGAATGGCAGCTTCAAATACCTGACCAATCTTTAGTCCGGAATAGGCAGCTGCTGCTGAAAAAACAACAGCCATTAATAGCCCCATACCAACCGACCATCGCGTGGTTTCGACTAATTTCTTCTCAGGTGGAAATACGGGTTGATATTCTTCACCTGGATTAAGTTCCCGATAAGCATTTTCGGGTAAATTTTTAACTTTTTCTTCGTTTGATTCCATCTTTAATAAATAAATATAACCCCATAAATAAGGCACTGAATTAAGGTATTCGGCCGACTGAAAGTTATAATTTGTGGCGAAAATACAAAATTTCGGTTAAACTATATACTCTTTCAATGACTTTATCCCTAACATTAATTTAAAATGCAAAAACAGAGATTATAATTTATTTATATTTCAACTAACTATTTGGAAAAGCAAACTAGTTATTCCAAACACCAAAGACTTATTCGTAGGACTATACTACCTGCAAACAATAATCAATAAATCCTCTCACGGACATTATAAAAAGACATGCGGCTACAATAAATCATACATTATTCATCTAAAACACCTATTAAGAGATAATAAACCCAAGCGGTGATGCTTAAATGTTAAGCTATATTGCCACTGTTCTTACATTATACGATAAGAATCTATATGCAGATTTGTATCGTTAGTGTCTTATACAATGTAAATCCACATGTGGATTTGTATTATTCGTACCCTATACAATATAAATATACATGTGGATTTTTATTGTTCGTGACGTATATAATAGAAATCTACAACAAAATAAGGGATGAAACTCATGCAGACTTATTGAACTTACGTGATATTATATTCATTTTGAAGATAGAATATTACAAACGACTCTATCAGTAGCAGTCAATTCTAAAACTCTAAATAAAGGACAAGAACTAAATAAAGCAATATATTTTTAAACATATTCTTGCAAAAGAGCGTTAAACAAAACATAATCAAATATTATTCGATCAATCATTTAGTAATTGAGAAAAGTCTGATAAAAAACATCATTTATATATAAAATAATTATACATTTACAAAATCAACAATTAATACTAACATTTAAAATAGGACAGCCCATGAAAATTCATGAATACCAAGCAAGGGATTTATTTGCCTCGTACGATATTCCCGTAGAGAAATCAATTCTTTGTAGAGACGTGAACGATGCAGTCAAAGCATACCAAGATTTGGATGCTCCTCTCGTAGTAATTAAAGCTCAAGTACACACAGGTGGTAGAGGAAAAGCTGGTGGTGTGAAACTAGCAAAAGACGAAATAGAAGTACGCAAACATGCAGCAAATATCCTCGGAATGGATATTAAAGGATTTGTAGTTGACAGAATTCTTGTTGGAAATGCTGTTGATATTGCAGCTGAATATTATGTAAGCTATGTAATAGACAGAAAATCTAAATCAACTATTCTGATGTTAAGCCGCGAAGGTGGCGTGGACATAGAGGAAGTTGCACGTACTACCCCCGAAAAGATTCATAAAATAGCTATTGATCCGCTAATTGGAGTTCCAGATTATTTGGCTCGCCAAGCTGCTTTCAAATTATTTGATGATATAAAGCAAGTGAGATCAGCAGCTTCTATATTGCAAAAATTATATAAACTATTTGTTGAAACCGATGCTTCACTTGCTGAAATAAATCCGTTGGTTTTAACTCCTAATGGTGAAGTAAAGGCTATTGATGCAAAAATGACATTTGATGACAACGCCTTGTATAGACACCCAAAAATTGCCACACTCTTTGAACCTACTGAAGAAGAAAAGAAAGAGCAAAAAGCAAAATCAAAAGGGTTCAGTTACGTACATTTAGGTGGTGAGATTGGCTGCATGGTAAATGGAGCAGGCTTGGCAATGGCTACTATGGATATGATTAAGTTATATGGTGGCAATCCAGCCAACTTTCTGGACATTGGTGGAAGCTCCAATCCAACAAAAGTAATCGAGGCAATGAAATTATTGCTAAGTGATAAAGATGTGAAAGTTGTGCTTATCAATATCTTTGGAGGTATTACTCGTTGTGATGATGTAGCACGAGGTCTATTGGAAGCATTTGAGCAAATAAAAACTAATATTCCTATTGTTATTCGCCTTACTGGAACAAATGAAAAAGAAGGAAGAGAATTACTTAAGGGAACTCATTTTCATGTAGCTAATACAATGGGTGAGGCTGGCATAATGGCGGTAGAGCTTGTTAATAAAATCTAATCACAAAAATCCTAATATAAAGAAATGAGCATTCTAATAAATAAAGATACACGACTTATAGTTCAGGGAATTACTGGACGTGACGGCGGATTTCATGCTGGCAAGATGAAAGAATATGGCACAAATATTGTTGGAGGTACTTCACCTGGCAAGGCAGGAGAGAGAGTTTCCGGAATACCAGTCTTCAACACAGTGCTAGAAGCAGTGGAAGCGACAAATGCTAATACATCTGTTATTTTTGTCCCAGCTCCATTTGCCAAAGATGCAATGATGGAAGCTGCAGATGCAGGGATAAAACTAATCATTTGTATTACAGAAGGAGTACCCACTTTGGATGTTGTAGAAGCCTACAGATATATTAAACTCAAGGGTGCAAATCTCATTGGACCAAACTGTCCTGGATTGATTTCACCAAACCAAAGTATGGTGGGCATTATGCCGACTATGATTTTTAAAGAAGGAAGAACAGGTGTTATTAGCAGGAGTGGCACATTGACTTATGAGGTGGTCTATAACCTGACTGTTAACGGAATGGGACAATCAACGGCAGTAGGTGTTGGTGGTGACCCAATCGTAGGACTATATTATGAAGATCTGCTTGAGATGTTTGAAAATGATCCCGATACTGACAGCATTGCTCTGATTGGCGAAATAGGAGGTGATGCAGAAGAACGTGCAGCAGAATACATAAAAAAACATATTACAAAACCGGTTGCAGTGTTTATTGCCGGACAAGAAGCACCTCCAGGAAAACAGATGGGTCATGCTGGTGCAATCATTTCTAGTGGCACAGGGACCGCTGCAGAGAAAATTGCAGCTTTTGAAGCAGCTGGAGTTCCAGTGGCAAAAGAACCAAGCGAAATACCTGACCTTATTAAGCGACAGCTAAGCAAATAAGACAAAAAAAATAGTGTGTGGATTATTATTGTAACAATCCACACACTATTTTTATTTAAACTTCTCTAATTCTTCTTTGCCTAACCTTATAGCATTGCTAATTGATTTTTGGTCATTGGCATCAATTCCGTATTTTTCATTTGAAGGTATAGATAAATTAATTCCCATCTGAACGCTATTAGGGTCACTTATTTGATCTTTATTTTCTATATATATATAAACCCAAAATTCCTTGTTGCCAAAATAGTTTAAAGCTAAGATTCTAAGAGTCTCTCCTTGTCCTAATACGACAGTTCGAGATTCAGACTCAGTTGGCATTGTATCATTATTTTCTTTAAGAGAATCCGTCGAGTTTACTGTACTCACAACTGATGTTGTATCTGGAGCATCATAAGTATTAATAACAGATAATTTAGTACTATCATGAAATTCTTTTACCGAATCATTATCTTTAATCAAAGAGACTCCTTTGAAAAAAAAAAGCTGATGCAGTTATAATCACAACTACTCCGACAGCAACACCCAAAGCAAATACACTTCTATTCTTCCTAATACTTCTGGATCTAAATTTTCTATCTTCTACATTTTGTTGATGAACAGCAACATCCATAGTTACTTGTTCAGACAACTCGACTACAGGAGGATCTTCAGGGACACTCAAATCAAACTCAAATGGTTCTTCAACATCACTTTTTTCCTCAATATGTTGCACAATATCAACATCGGTTTCCTCCTCAACTTCTTCTACTATTTTCCTTTCTATAAACAATATTGACTCATCTTCTAAATCGATTTCCTTTTCTATAGTCTTGTCAACAACAGAGACTCCATCCAACATAACATCCTGACTCAATTCCGTTGGTTCGAAATTTTCAAATGGTTTATTTACCAAACTTTGAATAGAATTATCTGGAGTGAATATCAACTTATAAGCAGATTGTACTAAATCAGATTCGATACTTATTCTATGTACACTAAAACTTCCTATAGAATCAACCACAATCCCCTCTTCTGTTAATGCTTGCGATAATAGAATATCGAATAATTCATTTAGGAAATTAACAGAATCCCGTTCAGATAAATTTAGCTTTGAAGAAAGTAATAACGAAATATCGTGAAGATTAACATTTGATTTTGTTTGCATATCAGATATCCTTTAATTTAGAAAATTTCTCTTTAATATAAGTTGAAGGTTTAAATGAAACGTCAATCTTTGGTGGTATCAACCACTTCTTATCTGCATCAGAGTCAACTAATATATATTCCGCTGTCTTGTTCAATTCAAAACTACCAAAATCCTGTATTGACACATTATTGCCATTTATTAATTGCTCACCAATTATTTCAGCAAAAGCATCTATAGATTCAGCAACGCTTTCATCAGTCCAGTTTAATCTTTTAGCTATTTCACTTATTAGGTCATTGTGTGTCATATAAGTTTTATTAATTAGTTTGCAATCTCGCCAAGCAAATCAAATGGTAATGCTGATGTAATCTTAATATCATACATATCACCAATAATCAATTCAGAACTTTTATTTATCAAGACTTCTCCATCAACTTCAGGAGAATCATATTGAGTACGGCCAACGTAAAATTCCTCTTCCTCCCTATCAACTATAACACGAAGAACTTTACCAATCTTTGCATCATTTATCTCCTGAGAAATTGTCTCTTGGAATTCCATAAGCTGATTCATTCTATCTTGCTTTATTGCTGCAGGAATATCATCAATATAATTCTTGTCGCAAAATGTATCTTCTTCGTGTGAGTATGGAAAAGCACCAAGACGCTCAAATTTAGTCTCTTTCAAAAATTCCATCATTTCTGCGAAATCAGCCTCTGTTTCACCTGGATGTCCAACCATCATAGTAGTACGAATATGAATACCCGGAACTTCTTCTCTAATTTTTTGTATTAAGTCTTTCGTTTGTTGCTTAGTAATATTGCGTCTCATTTTTTTTAGCATATCATCACTAACATGCTGTAGTGCAATATCGAGATATTTACAAACATTATCCCTTTCTCTCATTACCCTCAAAAGATCTAATGGAAAATGCGAAGGATACGCATAATGAAGACGAATCCACTCAACCCCTTCAATATCTGATACCTTTTCAATTAACTCAGGCAATTTCATACTCTTATAGCGGTCTAATCCATAATATGTCAAATCCTGAGCGATAAATTGAAACTCTTTAACACCCTTGCTAACCAATAAGCGAACTTCGCTAATAATATCCTCCATTGGTCTTGAAATATGCTTACCGGTGATTATTGGAATTGAACAATAAGAACATGTCCTGTCGCATCCTTCAGATACCTTAATATAAGCATAATGAGGCGGAGTCGATAACGATCTGTCAAATTCTAAATCTTTGTAGTACGACTTACCCAAGTCATCAACAATTCCTCTCCAATCAAACTTTCCATAAAAGGCATCAACTTCTGGAATTTCAGTACTTAGCTCCTCCACATATCGTTGAGATAAACAACCCATTACAAACAGTTTCTTCAACTTATTTTGCTTCTTTGCTTCCACAAAGTTTAGGATCATATTTATTGACTCCTCTTTTGCATCACCAATAAAACCACAAGTATTAATAACAACAACTTCTCCGCCCGGAGTCTCAGGATCATGTTCTACCGTGTATCCATTTGCTACGAACTGACGCATCAGTAGTTCTGAATCAACTAAGTTCTTAGAACATCCAAGAGTAATCACATCTATTTTATTTTTCTTCATTCTGCCTAATGTACAAATTTTATCTTACTGAAAAATTAATTGATTTAGTTTAGTGCCAACAAATCTATTTCGCAAAATATATTTTATTTTGAAAATAGTATATAGAAATTAGAATACGACTAAGAGATTATCAAAAATAATAACCTATGACCCAAATAGAGAGTCAACGAATTCTTTACGACGAAATACTTGTAAATCGTCAATACCTTCACCCAACCCAATATATTTAACAGGAATCTTAAATTGATCTGAGATACCAATAACAACACCACCTTTAGCTGTACCATCTAATTTTGTTATTGCCAAAGAAGAAACCTCGGTTGCAGCAGTGAAGTGTTTAGCTTGTTCAAACGCATTTTGACCTGTTGAACCATCTAAAACCAACAGCACTTCATTTGGAGTATTTGGAACAACTTTGCTCATCACATTTTTTATTTTAGTAAGCTCATTCATTAAGTTGATCTTATTGTGAAGTCTTCCTGCCGTATCTATTATCACAACATCAGCACCGTTAGCTTTGGCAGAACTAATTGTATCAAAAGCAACAGATGCTGGGTCTGCACCCATTTTCTGTTTAATAACTGGAACCCCGACTCTCTCACCCCATATTTCTAATTGCTCTACAGCAGCTGCTCTAAAAGTATCAGCAGCACCAAGATATACTGACAAACCATTTTGTCTGAACTGATATGCAAGCTTACCGATTGTAGTAGTCTTACCCACTCCATTAACTCCAACTACCATTATTACATATGGTTTCTTGTCCTCAGGAACAGTAAAGTCTGATATATCCTCACTATTATTCTCAATTAAAAGATTGCCAATTTCTTCTCTAAGAATAGAAGTCAACTCATCAGTACCTACATATTTATCACGAGCCACTCTCGCCTCTATTCTATCTATGATTTTCAGCGTAGTATCTACACCTACGTCAGAAGTAACTAGAATCTCCTCCAAGTTATCTAACACGTCATCATCAATTCTGGTTCTACCAGCTACTGCACGAGTTAACTTAGAAAATATATTGGTTTTGGTTTTTTCTAAACCTTGATCAAGTGTTTCCTTTTTTTTCTTTGAGAAAATATTTAAAAATGACATAATTATATATACTTAAATCGGTTGTTATATACTTGTGTTAGTGATAAATCCACTAAAGCACATTATTGTACAAATCTACAAAATTGTACATAAAAAAAACTTCTCTACAATTACTTGCAGAGAAGTTTTACATATCTTTAACCTTTTTATTTCTTAAAGAAATCCTGAACATTTTCGTTCAACACCATTTCTTCTTGAAAAATGTAAGCTCCAGTTTTTTCAGACTTTACCATTTTAATAACTTTGGTGTGGCTACGTCCAGTAGTTGATGATTTGTCGCGGTATCCTGCGACTGCTTTTTTTGCCATAATCTAAATCTTTTTATCTAATTTCTTTATGAACGGTCATTCTTTTTAGTATTGGATTATATTTTTTAATCTCCAATCTTTCCGTAGTATTCTTCTTATTCTTCATAGTGATATATCTAGAAGTACCAGGCATCCCACTTTCTTTATGCTCAGTACATTCCAAGATAATCTGAACTCTATTTCCTTTTGATTTTTTTGACATAACTATTTCCTCCTTGTTCTTAAGCGTTTAAATACCCATTTTCGGCAGCTTTTTTCAATGCAGCATCTAAGCCAATTTTATTAATTGTACGTAGGCCAGCTGCCGAAACATTCAAGCTAATCCAAACATCTTCTTCTACCCAAAAGAATTTTTTTCTAAATAGATTAACATTGAATTTCCTTTTCGTTTTTCTATTAGAGTGAGAAACGTTGTTTCCAACCATTGCTCTCTTTCCTGTTATTTGACAAATCTTAGACATTGCTATATTGTAATTTTATTTGATTTTCTGTAATGTATTAATGGATATTCCAAAAATCAGGACGCAAAATTAGACATAATATTTCTAATCTACAAGATTAATAGATAATAAATTTATATCTACATCATTATATTTTACTTGTTTAGCTTAAAAACATTATTTAAGTCGTCATATAGTTCGTTTAGAAAAAACAACGTGCTTTTTTGTGTATTTACTCTAAACTCCTTTTCTGACTCTGGAGAAGCAGTTATAGCTACTGGTGCAATTGTTTCTTCAGCAGAAAATGTTTTAGGGAATATCTTTGAACTTTTTGACATATTATTTTGATAAGTAATATCCCTCACATTAATAGATAGCCCTGTATTTGTAACTGCTGCATCAAAACGATAATTCATTATAACTTTCTCACGAACACCCTCTGTATTCGGAGGCAACAATAATTCAACTTTAGAACTTACGGTTACAGTCTTTGCTTTATCGTCAAACTTTATTCCTGAAAGCAATGGATTCCCTGAATAATTATCCTTGCCCCATTTATATAATAATGAGTATCTCTGATCAGGAGTTAAACCTTGATCAATATGAATAAACTGTTTGAAAACAACCTTGTCATTTACAACTGGAACTGATGTAAACACTGATTGCGCCTTTGATTGGAGCAATAATGACATCAATATTGTAATTATTAAAAGTCCTCGTTTCATAATCTATGCTTATTTATTTATAATCCAAAAGAAATAATAAAGTTAATTATCCCTTAGTATGACTACAAACTTAGCAAAAAGATTAATAGCTAACAACACTTTATAAAAAACATTCAATTAAATTTCATATATCACTATAAAGATATTACTTTTGCAACTCGAAATTTGATAACATAACTTTTATATAATTATAGAAATGTCTAAGAAAAAAACAGCAGCAAAGCCTGAATCAGGTTTTGAAAATATTGAAGAAGTACTAACTGCATCCGAACACTTTATCGAGAAAAATCAAAAGAAAATTCTAATTTCTTTGCTAGCAGTGGTTGTTATTGTGGGAGCTGTTATTGCTTATAATTATCTTCATAAACAACCAAGAAATGAAAAAGCCTTAGTTTCACTTTATAAAGGTGAGAGATATTTTCAAAATCAGGAAGACTCATTAGCCATTTGGGGTAATGGAAACGACTACATAGGATTTGAGAATATTATTAAAGAATTTCATGGAACTAAAGCTGCCGACCTAGCACATGCCTATGCAGGAATCAGCTATGGAAGACTTGGTAATAATGAACAAGCACTAAAACACTTAGACAAATTTAAAGGTGGAGACTTATTAATTACACCGGCTATTATGGGTGCTATGGGTGATATATATATGAACATGGGCGATACTGATAAAGCAATTTCAAACTTTAACAATGCCGCTAAAAAAGCAAATGACAACCTAATAAGCCCAATATACTACAACAAAATCGGAGTTGCTTACTTTAACACTAACAACTATGCTAAAGCTATAGAAACTTTTAGCATGATTAAAGATAAATACATAAACACTCCTCAAGCACAGGAGGCTGATAAATATATCGAAGCTTCAAAGTTAAAACAAAAAGGAGAATAATTTTTATGGCAACCAAACTTCAAAACTTGTCATCATATAATGCAGACACCGTACCAAGCGGAGAAGGCAAGAAAATTGGAATTGTAGTTTCAGAGTGGAACTACCCTATCACAGGTAGTTTGCTTGAAGGAGCCAGAAATACTCTAATCAAACATGGCGTAAATGATGATAACATCACGGTAGAACACGTCCCTGGTAGCTTTGAGCTTACTTTTGGAGCAAAAAAAATGATTCAGTCAGGAAAATTTGATAGTGTTATAACTATTGGATGTGTTATTCAGGGAGAAACTCCACATTTTACATACGTATGTGAAGGAGTAACAATGGGTGCAACTGAATTAAACCTACAATACAACGTTCCTGTAATCTTTGGTGTTTTAACTACCAACACTCTTGAACAAGCCCAAGATCGTGCTGGTGGCAAGTATGGCAACAAAGGGGATGAAGCAGCAATCACTGCATTAAAGATGATTGCTCTCAACAACAAATACAACTAAAAATATTAGTCTAAATAAAAAGGGCAGTTACCAGAGTGGACAAATGGGGCTGACTGTAACTCAGCTGGCTACGCCTTCGGTGGTTCGAATCCATCACTGCCCACCCTTTTTATTTACGATTGATAACTGGGAATAATAAATAAGTTTTGCGGAAGTAGCTCAGCTGATAGAGCATTAGCCTTCCAAGCTAAGGGTCGCGGGTTTGAATCCCGTCTTCCGCTCCAACAATCTGACAAATTAACTATCACAACGCTTTAGGCATATATGCTTAGAGCGTTTTTATTTTATACATATCAAATGTAACCTCAATTCAAATCCATAGATTGAATACTATCCATACAGAATAAAGATAAAATGCTAGACAAGATGGGTAAAATAGCAACTAGATTTTAGTTGTTTATATTACGAACAATACAAATCTATATGTAAACTTCTATTGTATTTGCCACGAACAATACAAATCCACATGTAGATTTGTATTGTATAGGACACGAACGATAGAAATCTACATGTATATTTATACTGTATAACAGAAATACAGCAACATTATAGCCTATATTTTTGCCATTACCACTTGGTGTTATTATCCCTTGACAAGATCTATTGCTTGTATAAGAGAGAAATTATTATTGCCTCATTATATTTTTATCCATGCTGAATTGTATTTATTCCTCCAGGTTAGATTTTAGAATGATGACATAATGAATTTATTATTCTAGAGGAGACTTATTGAAGTATCAAAAAAAATCAACTACAAACTTATATTGCATTGAAGCAAAAAAAAATATATCTTTGTAAATCAAAGTAAAATGAAAGATAATGAAAAGAAGCGCTTCACTTTTTTTTATATTACTAGCCAATATAATCATATTGGTTCATTCTACCATTCCACATCATCATGAAGGCGCCAAAGAGACCAAATGCAGAATCATGGCACACAAACATCTAGACTCTAATAGTAAATGCCCTCACAACGATACATATAAATTTCAGAACAATAACTCAGATACAACTGGAAGTAATGGCATTACGTTTGAAGAGTGTCAACTAGAAGATATATATATAAGACCAACAGACAATGACAATTCTATAGGAGGGAATAATTCTGCTTTAGAAAGTATTATGTATTATATCCCACACTTCATATTAAGACTTATACTACCTGAACCTCTTCAGGAGATACATACATATGCAACGTATGTGTGTCCAACATACGATTCTATTGTTTCGCAATTACAGTTATTGCGAGCACCTCCAAAATACTGATTTCAGCTTAAATAGTTTATTATTAATCTTAATTGCATATGAATTAGAATGTAATTGAGACAACTCTTTAAATTATTAATTTATCAAATCAGTATTTCACAATGAAAAATTTATATGTATTCCCAGCTTTATTGCTGGCAATATCCTTTCTAGCATGCTCTCACAAACATAACCATAATGATGATCACGACCACGATCACGATCATGATGAAGTGTTAACTATTACCTCATACAACGACAACTTTGAAGTATTTATGGAGGCAACCCCTTTTGTAATAAAAGAGGAGAGCAGCATCACAGCATATATTAGCCATTTGCCAGATTTCAAACCTTTGACAGATGGGAATGTTGTAATCACAATGTCCGTTAGTTCGGACCAAATAGAGACTGTATCAGCGGAACATGTTAGAGATGGTATTTACAATCTTAACATCACTCCTGACAAGGCTGGAAATGCAGTATTGTCATTTAATATTATCTCAGACAATGATAGTTCTACCGTAACATTCGACAACATAATAATATTTGAAGATGAACACGAAGCACACGAAGCAGCACACATAGCTCATCCTCAAATCAGCAATTCTATTTCTTTTAATAAAACTCAAAGCTGGAAAGTTGGTTTTGCAACTGAAGTCGTGAAATGCTCAGATTTTGGACAGATTATAAAAACGACAGCTCAAGTACAGCCATCGTCAGGAGACGAACGAATAATAACTGCCAAAACTGATGGTTTGGTTATATTTCAAGATAACAAAACAGTGCCAGGCAGAAATGTCAGTACTAATCAGAGACTATTTTATATTGATGCCAGTGAAATGGCCGAAAATAATCTCTCTGTCAGGTTTCTGGAAGCAGAAAGCGAATATGAAAGAGCTAAAACAGAATTTGAGAGAAAAGAAAAGCTCGCAGTAGATGACATTGTTTCTCAGAGCGAGCTATTGCAAGCAAAGACTGAATTAACTAGTGCAAAAGCAAATATTGACAATCTAAGGCGTAATTTCACAGAAGGTAAACAAGCCGTAAGCTCACCAATATCAGGATATATAAATGAGGTAATGGTAAAGAACGGAGAATATGTCTCAGCAGGGCAAGCAGTACTAAGGGTATCTCAAAACAAAAACTTATTTATTAAAGCTGATGTACAACCTAAGTATTACAACGAACTGGCAAGCATAAGTACAGCTACAATAAGAATACCTTCGAAAGACATAGTTTATACACTCGATGATCTCAACGGCAAAGTGTTATCATACAGTAAATCAAGTGACATGAATAATCCATTAATTCCGGTCATGTTTCAAATTAGCAATAATGCAGATTTAATCCCTGGAAGCTTTGTGGATATGTATATCAAAATCAAAACAGACAGTGAGCAACTAACGGTTCCAAATAGTGCTATTGTGGAGGAAATGGGGGCATTCTTTGTAATGGTTCAAATAACTCCAGAACTATTTGAAAAACGTTCAATTATAAAGGGTAGCACTGATGGAATCAACACGCAAATACTAAGCGGCATTTCAGAAAATGAACGCATAGTAAGCAAAGGAGCTATTTTTGTTAAATTGGCACAAGCGGCGGGAGCATTAGATCCTCACGCAGGACACATGCACTAAACAAAGGAGAATACAAATGATTAATAAAATAATAAAGTTTTCTCTCAACAACAAGCTGTTTGTATTACTTGGGGCTGTCTTGCTAATTGTAGGAGGACTATACACGGGTAAGCAGATGGATATAGATGTATTTCCTGACCTCACTGCTCCCACAGTAGTTGTTATGACAGATGCTCACGGCATGGCTGCAGAAGAAGTAGAACGTCTTGTAACTTTTCCAATAGAAACCGCAGTCAATGGAGCCACAAACGTAAGGCGTGTACGTTCTGCCTCATCACAAGGATACTCATTCGTATGGGTTGAGTTTGACTGGGGTGCTGATATTTATAAAGCACGTCAAGTGGTAAGTGAGAAGATGGTAACACTAAGCAGTGAACTCCCTCCAAATGTAGTTCCTGAGCTTGCACCACAATCAAGCGTTATGGGTGAAATAATGTTTATAGGTCTTCAGGCAGACTCTACATCAATGATGGATCTACGCACCCTTGCCGACTGGATTATTAAACCAGCAATTTTGGGGACAGGCGGTGTTTCGCAAGTAACCATTATCGGAGGAGATTATAAGCAATATCAAATATTGGCCGATCCACTGAGAATGGATGCATACGGTGTTTCTATGTTTGATATTGAAAAAGTGGGTGCCACACTCAGCAACAACTCGGCAGGAGGCGTAGTAAGAGATTATGGAAATGAATATTCTTTACGAGGGATGGCTCGTACTAATAATCTTGAAGAGTTGGGATCAACTTTCATTAAAACAGTAAATGGCAAACCAGTTGTATTATCAGATGTAGCAGATGTTGTAATAGGTAGTGCCAGAAAAATGGGATATGCCTCAAGAAATGGAACACCCGCAGTAATATTATCTGTATCAAAACAGCCAAATATCAACACACTTAATGTTACTGAGAATATTGAAAAGAATCTCAACGACATCCAGGCGTCACTACCAGATGATGTGATTATTGACAGCAATATATTTAGGCAAGCAGACTTTATTGAAGCATCTGTCAACAATGTAGGCAGATCATTGATTGAAGGAGCCATTTTTGTGATAGTAATACTATTTCTGTTTTTAGCAAGTTTCCGAACAACTGTCATTTCTGTCGTTGCAATTCCATTATCGTTATTAGGCACAATGATAGTGCTATACTTTTTAGGAATGAACATAAACACAATGACACTAGGAGGCATGGCCATAGCCATTGGATCACTGGTGGATGATGCTATCATTGACGTTGAAAATGTTTACAAACGGTTAAGGCAGAATCACCAAAAACCAAAAGAACAGAGAACTCCAGTCTTAACGGTTGTATATGAAGCATCAAAAGAGATTAGAGCCTCTATCCTCAACGCAACTTTTATAATCATTGCTGCATTTACACCTCTTTTTTTCCTATCAGGGATGGAAGGAAGAATGCTTAAACCATTAGGAATTGCGTATATTATTTCATTGTTCATGTCGCTAATAGTTGCAATGACTATTACACCTCTGATGTGTAAACTAATGATTTCGGACGACAAGTATCTAAACAAAAAAGATAAAGATAGTCGCCTGACCCAGTTCTTGTTAAAAGGATATGAGAAATCTTTAAAGTGGGTGCTAAAAAACGAAAAAACTGTTATTTATCCCACTCTTGTCGCTCTTGTGGTAACAATTGGACTATTCTTCACAATGGGACAAAGCTTCTTGCCCGAATTTAATGAAGGGGCAATAACAATTAATGCAGTAACCAATCCAGATGCATCTCTTGAAGTATCTCACGAGTTGGGGGCAATAATAGAGACGGAGCTTTTAAAAATTCCAGAAGTTACCAGCACAGCAAGACGAACTGGACGAGGAGAACTTGACGAACACTCGCAAGCTACTAACAGTGCCGAGATTGATGTAAACTACAAACTTGGAAAAAGAAAAAGCAACGAATTTATGGCAGATGTTCGCAACACATTAGCTGTAATCCCGGGAATAGCCACAACAGTTGGCCAGCCACTTGGACACCGAATAGACCATATGCTTTCGGGAACAGATGCAAATATTGCTATCAAACTATTCGGAACCGACTTAAGTCATTTGTTTATGATGGGAAATCAAATAAAGTCTTCAATTGAAGGTATTGAAGGACTTGTGGATGTAGCTGTGGAACAACAGACCGAAACACCAGAAGTGCAAATCAGAGCAAACAGAGGAATGCTAGCACGTCATGGTATTTCAATAGAAGAATTTAACAGATTTGTGGAATTAGCATTTGCTGAAGAGAAGCTCTCAGAGATATACGAAGAACAAAGAAGTTTTGACTTGATTTTGAAATTAAACGAAAACTATACCGGCTCCATCGAACAAATCAAATCAGCACTAATAGATACCGAGAATGGAAGTAAAGTTCCTCTAGAAGAAGTAGCAGATATTGTTTCAGTGGGAGGACCAAACTCGATAAGTAGAGAAAACGTACAACGAAAGATTGTTATTTCGGCAAACGTGGCAGGAAGAGATCTGAGGGGTGCAGTATCTGACATTAAAACAAAGATCGAATCAGATATAGTAATGCCCGAAGGCTATAGAATTGAATATGGCGGACAGTTTGAGAGTGCAGAGAAAGCATCACGCACACTGTTACTAACCTCATTATTGGCTATATTTATAATATTTCTTCTGCTATATGGTGAATTTAAGGATACAACTCTTTCAGCAATTGTTTTACTCAATTTACCTTTAGCACTTATAGGAGGAGTATTAGCCATATATTTCACTTCAGGTATTGTAAGCATCCCGTCTATCATTGGATTTATAACTCTGTTTGGTATTGCTACCAGAAATGGAATATTATTAATTTCAAGATACAAACATTTACAAGAAGACGGAGAACCACTTTATGAAACCATAGTTCACGGATCTGTGGACAGATTAAATCCCATATTAATGACTGCACTAACGGCAGCATTGGCACTTATTCCACTTGTAATTAACGGAGACAAAGCAGGAAATGAAATACAAAGCCCAATGGCAGTTGTAGTTTTGGGAGGATTACTTACCTCTACCCTGCTTAATATTTATATTGTACCCATCGTATATGAAATAATACAAAAGAGGAGACTGAAAAATGAAAAGAATAATATATAGCCTCATACTGGCACTTTCAATAACTTCTTTATCTGCACAAAACAGGCTATCATCTGTTATTGAAGAGATAGAGGCCAACAGCAAAACTCTCAATACTATCAGACAACAGATAGAAACGGATAAGCTGGAAAACAAAACCAATATATTTCTTAATAACCCCGAGGTAGAATTCAACTACCTGTGGGGTACACCATCAGATTTAGGAACTCAAAGAGAACTATCTGTAACTCAATCATTTGATTTCCCAACTGCATATGGCCACAGGAAAAAGATTTCGAAGATGCAAAATCAAAATTTAGATCTTCAGTATAAATCTGAAAGAATTGACCTTTTGCTTAGGGCAAAACAGATATGTATCAATTTGGCATACAAAAATGCCCTTAGCAAAGAATTTGAAGACAGGCTTGAGAATGCTCGCAGAATAACTGAGTCCTACACAGCAAAATATGATAATGGTGAAGCCTCAATAATTGAAAAGAACAAAGCCATTGTAAATCTCACATCAGTAGAGAACGAAAAGAAATTAATTGATATTGAGAGAAACTCTCTTCTATCAGAACTAAAGGTATTAAATGGAGGCAATGAAATATCCTTTGATGATACAGAAATTATTACCACTCCCCTGCCATCAAACTTCATTAACTGGTATGAAGAAGCAGAAACAAAAAGTCCAGTGCTTCAATATCTGAGTAAGAAAATTGATATCGACAAACAGCAAATTAAACTTAACACAGCTTTATCTCTACCAAAGTTGACAGCCGGATTTGCAAGTGAGAAAGTAATTGGTGAAGACTTTAAGGGTATTACTGTGGGGATTTCCATACCTTTATGGGAAAATAAGAACAAAGTGAAGCAAGCCAAAGCTCAGGTAAGGTCAACAGAGTTATTACTAGAGGATAGTAAGATACAGTTTTTAAATAATCTCCAAAATCTTTATGCCAAGACTTCTGCCCTTCTGGAGAATGTAAAAGCATATCGTTCGTCATTATCTGACCATAATAATGAATCATTGTTGAAAAAATCTTTAGATGCAGGTCAGATTTCTCTTTTAGAGTATTTGCTAGAAACAGAATATTACTACGATGTGATGAATAAAACTCTTGAGGCAGAACGTGACTACAACTTAAGTCTTGCTGAACTAAAGGCCATTGAGCTTTGATAAATTGATTCTATACAAAAATCAATAATAAATGTAATTATGAGAACATCTTCATTGAGTTTTATCATGTTGCTTTTCCTTACTGTGAGTTGTTTGTCCGAACATAATATAAGCGATACAAACCTGCAATTATTCTACGACACTCCTGCAAGTGTATGGGAGTCAACTTTACCACTCGGAAATGGTAGAATTGGGATGATGCCCAACGGGGGAATTGACAATGAGCTTGTAATATTAAACGACATTACAATGTGGTCGGGAAGTGAAGACCCAGAGGCAGTCAGCCATGATGCAATCAACTATCTACCTATAATACAAGACTTACTACTTGAGGGAAAGAATTCTGAAGCACAGCAAATGATGTATCAGCACTTTAGATGCGGAGGACAAGGATCGGCTCATGGTAACGGCAAAGATGCTCCCTATGGTAGCTTTCAGATGTTGGGCAATATGAATATTAAATATATCTACCCTGAAAACGTGAGAGAGCAGGAAGCGGAGAATTATCAGCGCCGTCTGTCGTTGGATAACGCAGTGGCAAGTACAATTTATAACAAAGGAGATATAAAATACAAACGTGAATATTTTGCCTCTCACAATGCAGATGTTCTTGCTATTAACTTAACTGCCAACAAAAAGAAATCCATTTCATTTGAAATAGATTTGAATCGTCCTGAAAGAGCCAACATTAGTATTGATAATAATATCATTACACTTGAAGGACAATTGAATGACGGGCACAATACAGATAAAGGAGTCAAGTTTATAACAAAGATTGAGATTATAAACAAAGGAGGAAGCCTGACAAGTAACGATAATTCACTGATAATAAATGATGCAAACGAAGCATTGATATTAGTTTCAACCTCAACTAATATGCTTGATAAAGATTATCATAACACTGTTGACAAACTTCTGAATGATGCAAAAAACACATCGTACAAAAAACTTATAGAATCTCATATATCAGAGTATAAGTCGAAATTTGACAGAGTGGACTTAAACCTAGGTGAGCAAAACAATAGCAAAACCACAAACGAAAGGTTAGTAAGTTTTCAAGAGGATAATGACGCAGCCTTTGCTGCACTATATTTTCACTTTGGCAGATACCTTATTATTAGCAGTACACGAGAAGGGGGAATGCCAATGAATCTGCAAGGACTTTGGGCAAATGAAGTGCAAACACCTTGGAATGGAGATTATCATCTTAACATCAATGTGCAGATGAATTACTGGCCGGTGGAAGTGTGCAACTTATCCGAACTTCACACCCCTCTGTTAGATTTCACAAAATCATTAATGGAATCAGGGCATACAACGGCTAAAGCATTCTACGGAGCAGATGGTTGGGTTGCACACATGATGACTAATCCTTGGAGATATACTGCTCCAGGCGAACACGCATCTTGGGGAGCGACCAACACTGGAGGTGCATGGCTTTGCGCTCATTTGTGGGAACATTACCTTTTTACTAAAGATGAAGAGTATCTGAAATCAATCTATCCAGTGCTTGCTGGTGCTTCACAGTTTTTTATCAGCAGCATGATAAGAGAGCCAAAAAATGGCTGGCTGGTTACTGCTCCATCATCATCCCCTGAAAACTCATTTTATCTACATGATGGCAAAGGACCCGTTTCCATTTGTATGGGACCCACGATGGACGCACAGCTAGTGAGAGAGCTTTTCACAAACACTCTGATGGCTTCTGACATTTTAGGTATAAGCGATGAAACTACTGGGCATATTGCCAATATTATACCTCAATTACCATCAATGCAGATAAGCCCCGAAGGATATTTACAAGAATGGCTTGAAGATTATAAGGAGGCTGAACCTCATCACAGACACGTATCGCATTTATACGGATTACATCCATCAAATCAAATATCACCCAATACCACGCCAGAGCTTGCCAATGCTGCACGCGAAACATTAAATCGCCGAGGCGATGCTGGAACAGGATGGTCACGAGCTTGGAAGGTTAACTTTTGGGCACGATTGCAAGATGGAAATCGTTCATATAAATTACTTAAAAGCCTTCTTGAACCTGCTATGGATAATGAAATGCAAACCATTGGAGGTGGCACATATCCCAATCTTTTTTGTGCTCATCCACCGTTTCAGATAGATGGAAATCTTGGTGGCACGGCAGGAATAGTCGAAATGCTGTTGCAAAGCCACGATGGCTACATAGAGTTGCTACCAGCTTTGCCTGATGTATGGCATGAAGGTCATTTCAAAGGGCTAAGAGCAAGAGGAAATGCAGAGATTGACGCATACTGGAATAATAATCTATTACAATCATTTAGTGTAAAAGCCGACTCCGAAGGAGAATTCAAAATAAAAGTGCCTCATAATATTACATCACTAAAGATAAAAGATAAAAACCTTGATATCAACGATGGTTTTGTAGTGATTAATTTGAAAAAAGGCGAAAAAGTAAAAATATCTGTGGCATAGTAAAATTTAGAGATAAAAAACTTAGCAAAGGGGATAAATCCACGTGGTTTAAATCCCCTTTTTATTACCATGCTTAAAGTAAACCCAACATAAGTCTATATATTACTTTTTTAGACTATTTTTCACCAAATTGCGTTATCTGAATATAGATA
>CAYFTB010000021.1:22884-25214 GCA_964345875.1 uncultured Proteiniphilum sp. | reverse complement strand
ACCGGAAAATTATCACTCAAAACAAAACCGTCATAATAAACTAATAATCAATCTAAAATCTAAAGCCAAAACAAAAATAGCACCTATTTTAACATTCTTAAAGCATTGTAAAACATCCTAATTGCAAACAATTGTAAATAAAGGGAGATGTGCATCTCTCTTTTTTAACACTTAAAATCTTAATTGATGATACTCTTAGTATTTTTGATTAAATATTTGGCTCAGGTATTATTAAACGCTCAAAATAAGCTTGGATTAAGTGAAAAAAGTTTCAGGAACACAAAGCTTATTTGAGAAATCAAATAAATCTTGTAATTTTGTTTTACTCTACAAAATAAATCAATTATGACAAGTGACGAACCAGGAAGATGGAGAATAATAAATAGCGAGTATTTGTATCGCGAACCTTGGCTTACTGTAAGAAAAGAAATGTTGGAAATGCCAAATGGCAATGTGGTATCTGATTATTATGTATTAGAGTATCCACAATGGGTAAACACAATAGCTATAACAAAAGAAAACAAATTTTTATTTGTACAACAATATAGACACGGAATCGAAAAGACCTGTTTTGAGCTTTGTGCAGGAGTTATGGACAAAGAAGACTCATCAGCAATGGAAACAGCACAACGAGAATTGATGGAAGAGACTGGGTTTGGAGGTGGTGAATGGGAGGAGTTCATTTTCCTTGCTCCTAATGCTAGTGCAATGAATAATTATGCTCACACTTTTATTGCACGAGGTGTAGAAGAATTGGTAGCCCCATCACCTGAAGATTCTGAGGACATATTAGTACACCTACTTTCATATAACGAAATGAAATCTCTGCTAGAAAGCGGAAAAATAATACAAGCCACAATGGCAGCACCACTATGGAAGTTTGTATCACTATACGATAATAAATACAACAAATGATAACAATCCTTATTATTGCAATAACCAGCATCACCTCTATTATGGCTTTTAGAGATGTAAATCTTATGAACAGGCTAATTTTTTATCCACCAGCCGTGGCACGAGGAGAATGGTACAGACTTTTTAGTTATGGAGTTCTTCATGCAGATCTGACACATCTAATTTTTAATATGTTTACGCTATACATGTTTGGAAGTACAGTAGAGGCAATTTTTAAATCTTCATTAGGTCACAATGTGGGGTCTTTAAGTTTTATAGCTGTTTATATTTTATCTCTTTTAGTGTCAATACTTCCAACATACAATAAACAGAAACACAATGCCTACTACAGAAGTCTTGGTGCTTCAGGAGCAGTATCAGCTGTTGTGTTTACATATATTTTAATCAATCCAATGAGTTTTATGGGAATTCTATTTATTCCTATAATGCTACCAGCATTTATTTTTGGTATAATATTCATAGCCATTTCTATGAAATTAGACAAGACTCAGGCTGGTGGCATAAACCACTCAGCACACATTACTGGTGGTGTATTTGGCATCATAATCACTTTTATAATATTCTTTGCATTTGCAAATATTAATTTACTTCAATCATTCGTGAGCCAAATACAAATAAGATCAATTAGTGACCTGATACATATTGGATTTTAGAATCAAAAAACTACAATATAAATGACAAATAAGCAACCAGCAATATATCTTATTCCCGTAACGCTAGGAGATACACCAATTGAAAAGGTTATTCCAGCATACAATGTCAGTATTATATCCAATTTAAAACACTTCATCGTTGAGAACCTACGATCGGCAAGACGATTTCTAAAGAAATGCGATCAGACAATAAACATTGATGAACTAACTTTTTATGAACTCAATAAGCATACAAATATTGATACAATTGACAGCTTTTTAATTCCTTTTACCCGTGGAGAAAGTATTGGTATTATTTCCGAATCAGGATGTCCTGCCATAGCCGACCCTGGTGCAGACATAGTAGAAATTGCTCAGCGAAGAGGATACAAAGTTATTCCTCTAGTGGGGCCATCATCAATACTAATGTCACTAATGGCTTCTGGATTTAACGGTCAGAGCTTTGCATTTAATGGTTATCTACCTATTGAAAATAATGATAAGATAAAGAAAATCAAGCAGCTGGAATCCCGAAGCTATAATGAAAATCAAACTCAGATATTTATTGAAACTCCTTATCGAAATCTAAAGCTGGCTGAAGATCTGATTGCAAACTGTAAGCCTCAAACCAGACTATGCATCGCAATGAATATCAGCCTCGACAATGAGTATATTGTGACAAAGACTATGAAAGAATGGAAAGGCAAACTACCTGAAATGATGAAACAACTTTGTGTATTTTTGATTCATAAAGCATAACACAAAACTACGATGATAATCAAA
>CAYFTB010000021.1:0-22784 GCA_964345875.1 uncultured Proteiniphilum sp. | reverse complement strand
ACTTTGTGTATTTTTGATTCATAAAGCATAACACAAAACTACGATGATAATCAAACGCAACTACCAACTACAACAATATAACTCTTTTCGCACTAAGGCTGAGGCAAAATTATTTGCCGAAATCAACAATATCGATCAGTTAAAAGAAATAATAAAGTTATATCCAAACGAGAATAAATTAGTATTGGGAAATGGCTGCAACCTTTTTTTTACCCACAACTTTGACGGACTAATAATAAAACCGATTATAAGTGGAATAAACATTATCTCTGAAACAATAGATTCTGTTTACATAGAAGCAGGTGCAGGTCAAGATTGGGATGCTTTAGTTGAATATTGCGTTAATAAAGGTTGGTCTGGAATAGAAAACTTATCACTCATCCCTGGCTCGGTTGGTGCCGCCCCCATTCAAAATATTGGAGCATATGGCACAGAAGTGAATGAAGTTATAACAGAGGTTAGGACTGTAGATATACCATCAGCAGAAGAGAAAATATTTAAAAATGAGGAGTGCGGGTTTGATTATCGCAACAGTATATTTAAGCAAACACGCAACTATGTAATAACATCTGTTGTTTTTCGATTGAATAAATCATTTACCTACAAAGAAAAATATACCGACCTAAACAATGAATTAAAAAATATCACATCACCTAGTTTGTCGCAAGTAAGAGAAGCGATTATAAGAATTCGCAAACGAAAATTACCTAATCATATTGAATTACCTAATGCTGGCAGCTTTTTCAAAAACCCAATAATAAATAAAGAAGCATCAGAACACATATTAGTAATACACCCTAATGCCCCAATATATGAAGTTGGAAATAATCTTTATAAAACTTCTGCAGCATTTCTTATTGAGAATGTAGGCTACAAGGGAAAATTGAACCTAAAAGAAAACGTTGGCACATATAAAAATCATGCCCTTATCATTGTAAACTATGGCACCGATAATGGCAATGATATTACTGAGTTTATGCAAGAAATTCAGAGTGCTGTAAAAATGAAGTATAATATACAATTGGAACCTGAAGTATGGATATTTTAGAAACATATTAGATATTATTTGTTGCAACCTTTTTCTATTTCATTTATTCTTACTACTTTAGGAAAGTAATGTTTAGAACAACCATAAACTACAATGAGTGTTCTATTATTTTTTAATATATAAATCCTAACAACCATATTTGAACTAATTTCTAAGACAACATGAGCCGAGCATTTATTAAAGAAGACAATCAGCAGGATATACCCTTTGTTCCTCCCAGGGCTGATTTACCAAAAGGAGTTACCAATTACATCACTCCAAACGGACTTAAGTTATTGACTAGCGAAAAGGAAGAACTACTATCCGACCTCAAGATCGTAAACGAGAGTAATGATATTGGAAAAGTTAATGCAATCAAAGTAATAAACATTAAGTTACAAAGACTAGAGGAGCGAATAATTACTGCTCAAGTTATTGAGCACGCCAAACACGATAATAGCAAAGTGAGGTTTGGTTCGAAAGTGTTACTAAAGATTGGGAATACAAATAAAACACGCGAACTACAAATCGTCGGAGTAGATGAAGCAGACTTAAAACAAAATAAAATTTCTTTTATATCTCCGCTTGCAAAAATACTTATCAACAAGACCCTAGGGGAAGAGGCAGTACTAAAACTTCAGGTAGGAGAAAGTAAATTCACTGTTCTAAATATTGAATAGAACAATTGCTTTTGAATAACAAATGATGAATTGTTCATTTCGGATTTCTAACTATATACATTATCTTTGTATTAACACTAAAAGAAATTTATATGTCTTCATTCATTATCGAGGGCGGTCATCGTCTTAGCGGAACAATAACACCACAAGGAGCAAAAAATGAGGCACTACAAGTAATATGTGCTACTCTATTGACAAAAGAGAAAGTAATAATTGAAAATATTCCAGATATTCTGGATGTAAATAATCTCATATATCTTTTAAAGGATATGGGAGTTGCAGTTAAAAAACTTACACACGACTCATACTCATTCTGTGCTGCAGATATAGACTTAGAATATACAAATACTCCTGACTTTATCAATAAAAGCTCCGCACTACGTGGCTCTATTATGATTATTGGGCCATTGCTTGCCAGGTTTGGTATTGCAGTAGTGCCTAAACCAGGCGGAGATAAAATTGGTCGCCGAAGACTAGACACACACTTTAATGGAATTATTAAACTTGGTGCTGAACTGATATATGACGAAGTCAAACAACTGTTCAATCTTTCAGCAAAAAAATTAAAAGGCTGTTATATTCTTCTTGAAGAAGCCTCCGTTACGGGTACGGCGAACCTCTTAATGACAGCTGTGATGGCCGAAGGAGAAACTACTATTTATAACGCAGCATGCGAGCCGTATGTAGAACAGCTTAGCCGAATGCTAGTAAGAATGGGAGCTGATATTGTAGGGATTGGTTCTAATAGACTTACAGTAAGAGGCGTGAGTCAATTATCAGGATGTACACACAAGTTGCTGCCAGATATGATTGAAGTGGGGAGCTTTATTGGTATGGCTGCAATGACTTCTTCTGAAATTACTATTAAAGATGTTTCTGTTAAGAATCTAGGGATAATACCCGAGAGTTTTAGAAAACTTGGAATAAAAGTTGAACAACAAGGAGATGATCTGTTTATCCCACATCAAGACTCATATACAATTGAGTCATTTATTGATGGTTCTATACTTACAATTGCTGATGCACCATGGCCTGGGCTCACACCAGACCTACTTAGTGTTATGCTTGTAGTAGCCACTAGAGCAGAAGGACATGTATTGATTCATCAAAAGATGTTTGAAAGCCGTCTCTTTTTTGTTGATAAACTTATTGATATGGGAGCTCAGATTATTTTGTGCGATCCTCATCGTGCAACAGTTATAGGCAATGCAAACCGATTCCAGTTGAAAGCTATGACAATGACATCGCCCGATATACGTGCAGGAATATCGCTTCTTATTGCAGCAATGAGTGCAAATGGAAAAAGTACAATCCACAATATAGACCAGATTGACAGAGGATATCAAAACATAGAAGTAAGGCTCAACAAGCTAGGGGCTAACATAGAAAGAATATAATAAATACTATTGCGGATTATAATTTTGTGATTTGTAATCCGCAATTTCATCACTTCTAAAGTTTAATACCTGGTTCAAGTGTATTCACAAAATCAATCAAAAAAGGGAGTTCGTGAATCTCCTCATCAACAAGATTATCATTAAAAGTAATAACATCAAGATCTATCACACGAGGAATATTCTTATCTGAAGATCTAACTCGGCCCAACATAGCTTCAATCTGCTTTAACTCCATTTTAAGCTGCCACAACCCACAACGCGTAAGTAACAAAATAGCACCATTTAAAAAGTCATCCTGATCTTCATATTTAAGGGGCTTTGTTATAATGAAATCTGTACGATTCACTATTGTACCCAGATGTTTCATCATATCAAGTGCCTCAGCAAAGTTCTTGTCTTTATCAATATTAGAGCCAAGTGCTACAATTGCCTTATTAAATCTATCTTTGCTAGAAATGCATACCATCACATTATCTGAAAATCTTAAGGCATGAGGTTTTTCGACCTTCACTTCTATATCTTGAACTAGAACACTGTAACTCTGTATATTTTCAAATATCCTTTCTGCTAAAGTCTCAATAAGATGAAATTGTTGATTATCGACCAATTCAATAATTTGCTTTGTAAGTCGCTTATAATCTATAGCATTATCAACGTTATCGGTTTTGCTTGCCAAACTAGTGTCATATTTAAATGAATACGATATTATTAAATCCTGCAATTTTTCCTTTTCCCATTGCATAAATCCAATAAATGCTCTTAATCGTAGATTCTCGACTTCGATTGTTGATAATTTTGGCACGTAGAATTTTCTCATGAAATTATGTTTATTATAACTGATATTACAAATTAAATTAAGTGATCTCCTCCATCAACATACAATATTTGTCCGGTAACAAAACTACTATCCAGCAAATATCTAAATGCTTTTAGAATTTCATCAAGATTACCAATGGTCTTGAGAGGTATATTTTCAGCCAGATTAAGTAAATACTTCTTGTCTTTACCTTTTGGAGGTAAAACTAAGCCTGGCGCTATAGCATTAACTCTGAATGCGGGTGCAAGTTGCACAGCAGATAACTTAGTGAAGTCTTTAAGTAGTTTTTTACTAAGAATATAATCAAGATGATTGGAGTAGTTCTTCTCCACTTTTGTGTCAATGAAATTTATAATGTGCCCTTTGCCATAACTACGTGCGAAAGCCTTTGTTAGAAGATAGATATTCTCAAAATTCATCTTTATCTCTTTTCGAAACATATCACTACCTTTTTCAATAAATCCTGACGGACGAAAATCTGACGCACAATTGACTAGCACTTCAATATGAATGTCATCTTGCTTAAGGCTATCAAAAATAAAATCAAAGTCATTATCATCCAAAAAATCTATTTGCAACAACTGAGCCTTGACACCCAGATTCTCACACTGTTGCTTTACAATCAAAGCTTTGTCATGAGAATTATTGTAATGCAGCAACAAGTTATAGCCCCGACTTGCCATATCTAATGCTATAGCCTTGCCGATCCTATCGGAACTACCTGTAATTAAAACATACCCGTTCATTTCTAAAAGCCTTCTTTTACTATCTGTTCTTCTCCAACTCCAAGTGATGCTAAAAGTTTTTCTACTGCAGACATCATTGGTTTTGGGCCACACAAATAAAAATACTTTACTCCCCCATCAATAAGAGAACTAATAATTTCAGCGGTGATGTATCCTTTATTAAATCCCTCAACATCTTCTTCTGACAATACATTTATAAAATTACCTCCCAAAAGATTATCAAAATAATCTTTCATTATTATATCTTCTCTTTTTTTGTTAGCAAAGATAAGTTTATTGTTGCCCACCCTATTCTCTTTTTCCAATTTTCTTAGAATTGCGATAAATGGGGTTATACCAGCACCGCCTGCCAAAAACAATCCATCCCCCTTGTATTTAATGTCTCCAAAAGGTTTATATACCAAAATTTCATCACCTACTTTTGTTGATAATAATTGATTAGTAACACGATTACGTGATGGGTATGTTTTTATTACAAACTCTATATGATCATCATCTGTAAGGGAAGTGAATGTAAAACAGCTTTTCACATCTTTCCATTCAGGAGTATTGATTGAAATATCTACAGCCTGACCAGGAGTATAAACTAATCCTTCAGGTTTGTCAAGTGTCAATCTTATAACATCATGAGTTAAATGCTTTATTGACCTGATATTAACTACTTGTGCCATATTATTTATTTTTAAATGTTGAATTGAAATAATTACAATCTACAAACTAGATATAAAACACATGCACTTTTGATCATTGCACATAATACCTTTTAAACATCTTGAAACAGTTTGAAGTTCATTTATATAAAAATGATTATTAATCTTTCAAAAACTCAAACAATAGATTTTATCATTAATAATAATTAGAATAGATACATTTGTATTAAAGTCTTGTTTTATTTTAACCTTACAAAGGTCTTGAAATATGATTTATAACACATAAGATTTGTTTTTATCCGTACTCTTTCATTACTTTGTGTCATAGAACTTATATTACAAAACTCAACCGTAAACGATTGTTTAAAAGTTTATTAGTTTATTCAAAATCAATATTAAACAAAATATATTTATGACAAATAAAACTGTGGTTACAGACTTAAAGCAAGTAACAATACGGTTTTCGGGCGACTCGGGCGATGGAATGCAGTTGACAGGAACTTTATTCTCAACCTTATCAGCAATTTTTGGAAACGAAATATCGACATTTCCCGATTATCCATCCGAAATCCGTGCACCGCAAGGCACTCTTCACGGAGTGTCAGGCTTTCAGGTTCGTATTGGCTCAAAAGACATTTACAATGCTGGAGACAAAACGGATGTGTTAGTGGCAATGAATCCAGCAGCATTAAAAGTGAATAGCAATCACCTTCGTAAAGGGTCAATTGTGATATTTGACACGGATTCATTTACAAAAAGAGATTTAGACAAAGCTCAGTTCACAACCGAAGATCCATTCAATGAGCTAGGATTGGAGCAGATTCAAATAATACCAGTCGCAATAACTTCAATGACAAAAAGTGCGCTGGAAAATACTGGATTGGAAAACAAAGATATATTACGAAGCAAAAACATGTTTGCTTTGGGCGTGGTTTGTTGGTTGTTCAACAGACCTATAGAACTTGCAGAGCAATTGCTTAAAGATAAATTTAAAAAGAGACCAAAACTAGTAGAGTCAAATATCAAAGTTCTAATAGATGGATATAACTACGGAAACAACATTCATCTTACAGCTACCACTTACAGAATTGACTCAATCGACACTAGCAAGGGTTTTTATACTGATGTAAATGGGAATACGGCAACAGCTTATGGCTTAATAGCAGCGGCTGAAAAAGCAGGAATACAACTATTCTTAGGCTCATACCCTATTACACCTGCCACTGATATTCTGCAAGAATTAGCGGCAAGAAAAGATTTAGGTGTGAAAGCTTTGCAAATGGAAGATGAAATAGCAGGTATTGCAACTGCAATAGGTGCTAGCTTCGCAGGTAGCTTAGCAGCCACTTCTACTTCTGGACCCGGATTGGCATTAAAGAGTGAGGCGTTAGGCTTAGCTGTAATGACAGAATTACCGCTAGTAGTTATTAATGTTCAGCGAGGAGGTCCTTCAACAGGAATGCCGACAAAGAGTGAACAATCTGATTTAAATCAGGCATTATATGGCAGAAATGGCGAAAGTCCACTCGTGGTATTATCTGCAACTACACCCACCGACTGTTTCGACAGTGCATATTGGGCATCAAAAATTGCATTAGAACATATGACACCTGTTATATTATTGACAGATGGTTATATTGCAAACGGTGCTTCAGCATGGAAGATTCCAAACCTAGACAACTATCCTGATATCATTCCTAAAAAAATAAACAAACAATATGATGGAAATCCTGAAGATTGGAAACCATACATCAGAGATGAAGAAACTTTAGCAAGATATTGGGCAATACCAGGCACTCCAGACTACATGCATAGAATTGGTGGATTGGAAAAAGACTATAATACTGGGGCTATTTCGTCAAATCCTGAAAACCATCAGCTAATGGTGGATACTAGACAAGCAAAAGTTGATAGAGTTGCAAACTATATTCCAGAACAATCTGTAATAGGAGATATAGACGCCGAAACTCTGATAGTTGGATGGGGCGGAACATACGGACACTTGCTTGAAGCAATGATGAGATTGCAGGATAATGGCAAGAAAGTGGCATTGGCTCATTTCAAGTTCATCAATCCTCTTCCACGAAACACTCATGATATTCTCAAAAAATATAATAAGATAATTGTTGCAGAACAAAACAAAGGGCAATTTGCATCATTCCTTCTTAGCAAGTTTGATGATATTAAGATAAACAGATTCAACAAAGTAGAAGGGCAACCTTTTAGCGTCAGCATGCTTGTTGATGAATTTACACAAATAATAGAAAGTGAATAGTAATGGAAACAATAGAAACAATAGAAAAAGAGCAAATACAATATAAAGCCAAGGATTTTAAGAGCGATGTGAGTGTCCGCTGGTGTCCCGGGTGTGGAGACCATGCGATTCTAAGTTGTCTTCACAAGGTTTTGGCGGAACTAGGAGTATCACCCGAGAATACTGCGGTTATTTCGGGTATAGGATGTTCATCCCGATTGCCATATTATATGAACACATACGGCTTCCATAGCATTCATGGCCGTGCAGCAGCTATTGCAACTGGTGTGAAAACAGCAAACCCCAACCTAAATGTATGGGTTGCAACAGGTGACGGAGATTCACTAGCTATTGGAGGAAATCACTTCATTCATGCTATTAGAAGAAATATTGATATAAATATTATTCTATTTAATAATAAAGTGTACGGACTGACAAAGGGGCAATACTCTCCCACTTCAGATCGAGGATTTGTATCAAAATCGTCACCACATGGCACAATTGAAGACCCATTCCGTCCATCCGAACTATGTTTTGGTTCTAGAGGCACATTCTTTGCAAGAGCTATTGATGTAGATATGAAAAATACTACGGAGATAATGACTCTAGCTGGAAAACATAAAGGTACTTCAGTGATAGAAATACTTCAAAACTGTATAATATTTAATGATGGCATTCATAACAATATTGCAGACAGAAGATGGAAGGCCGAAAAAACCATTTTGCTAAAACAAGGAGAGAAAATGATTTTTGGAGAAGAGAACAACAAGGGTCTTGTTTTGGATGGCTGGAACATTAAGATGGTTACTATTGGAGAAAATGGATACACTATTGATGATGTATTAACTCACGATGCAACTACACAAGACAATACTCTTCACACAAAGCTAAGCTTGATGGGTTATAATGAGGACGACCTGCCAGTAGCTTTGGGAGTTATCAGATCGGTAGAGGCTCTTACTTATGAAAATGAGCTAGAGAAGAAAATTACAGCAGCAAAACAAAATTCAACAGCAAAAAATTTCTCAGACTTTGTAATGAAAAACTCACACGTTTGGGAAATAAAATAGCATAAGAAACATATTCATATCTTGCAGATGGGGTTATTCTATTTTACAATAGACATAGCCCCATTTCTATTTATACCATATTAAACAAAATGAAGTCTTATCATGGGTATTTCAAATAGCGATATAACTCTCTCAGCTACATCGATATTTTATTAGTACCACTAAAATAATAAATACCACGCTAAACCAATAAAAGCAATCCGTCATCATTCAAAAAACAACGCAGGAATAATAAATCCACTTCGGCTATATAATAATGACCATCAGGGTATATTCAATCCAGGGAATGGTGGTTAAAATCTATACTATATTCTTATTGTATTTGTGTTATACAGTACAAAACCACATATAGATTTATATCGTTCGTGCCTTATACAATACAAATCTATATGTAGATTTGCATTGTTCGTGTACTATACAATTGAAATTCACATGTATATTTGTACTGTTCGTATGACGAACAATACAAATCTAGTAGTTATTTTATGCACCATAATAGAAATAAGATCTTCCATCTTATAACGAATCTTGGGTAATACTACATTGAATAATAATAAAGCCCATTTTTAACTCAAATCAATAGGATATTTTGAACAAATTCATCATCTTTATGGTTAGAACAAATTAATGACAATTTGCCTATATGAATATCCAAAACAAGTTAAGCTACATGGACATCGGTGCCATTGAAGAACTTTACAAACAGTATAAAGAAAACCCTGAGAACATAGACGAAAGTTTCAGATTTTTCTTTCAAGGCTTTGATTTAGCCTCAAAGCATTATCCCACTAAACCTATTTCTGCATCAACTAAAGATACTGGCATTCCATCAAAAGAAATTGATATAATGAACCTCATATCTGGATACAGAAGCAGAGGGCACTTATTTACCAAAACAAATCCTGTTAGATCAAGAAGAACATATTCGCCAACACTCGATCTTAACAATTTCAATCTTACGGAAAGTGATTTGGACACCACCTTCGAAGCTGGAAAAGAAATAGGAATTGGAAGAGCCACCCTTCGTGAAATTATTGACCATCTTGAGGAAACGTATTGTAAATCTATCGGTGTAGAGTACCGATATATGACCAAACCAGAGATAGTGCAATGGCTTCAGAAAAAAATGGAGGAAAGCCGAAATCGTGAAGATTTATCTAATGAATCAAAGCTACATATATTAGACAGCCTTATTGAAGCTTCTGGATTTGAAGATTATCTACACCGCAAATTTGTAGGTCAGAAACGTTTTTCACTTGAAGGATCTGAGAGCTTGATTCCAGCACTTGATGCAATTGTAGCTCATGGCACAAAGTATGACGTAAAAAACATTTTAATAGGCATGCCACATAGGGGCAGGCTTAATGTTCTTACTAATATAATTAAGAAGCCATATTCACAAGTGTTCAGAGAATTCAATGCTCAGAATTATGATGAAGAAATTATACACGGTGATGTTAAGTACCATTTAGGCTATAACAACACAATAAACTATGATGGTCGTAAGGTAGAAATATCACTCACTCCTAACCCTTCTCATCTTGAAGCTGTTGACCCCGTTATACAGGGAATGGCAAGGGCCTATATTGATAATAAGTACAATAAACATTACAATGAAGTTATGCCAATCCTTATACACGGTGATGCAGCAATTGCTGGTCAAGGTGTTGTTTATGAAACTCTTCAGTTCTCTAAACTTGAAGGATACAAAACTGGAGGCACAATACATATCGTAGTAAATAACCAAGTTGGATTTACTACAAATTATTTGCAAGCACGTTCAAGTACATATGCTACCGACGTTGCTAAAATAACCCAATCACCTGTTTTCCACGTTAATGGTGATGATACAGAGGCTATGGTTTTTGTGGCTAAGTTAGCGTTAGAATTTAGACAAAAATTCAGCATCGACGTGTTTATAGATTTGCTTTCATACAGAAAGTATGGGCATAACGAGGGTGATGAGCCAAGATTTACACAACCCAAGCTTTATGACATTATTGCTAAACATAAGAATCCGAGGGATATTTATGCTGACAAGTTAATTGAGCAAGGAGTGTTAACTCAGAAAGAGTATGAAGCAAGACTGGAAAAATTTCAGAAAGAACTCGATGAGGATTACGAATCCTCATTAAATACTACTAAGTTGAATATCCAGCCATTTTTAGAGGACGATTACAAGAACATCAGACTACCTAGAGCAGAGGATTTTGAAAATTCGGTTGACACAAAGGTTACGAAAGAAATGTTTGTTAACTTAGCCAAAAGTATAACTACACTACCTAAAGAAAAAAACTTTTACAACAAGACAGTCAAACTATTTAATCAGAGGGCTGAAATGATTGAAAAAGACAAATACGATTGGGCAATGGGTGAACTTATGGCTTATGCAACATTAGCAAAAGAAATGTTCCCTGTAAGGTTAAGCGGTCAGGATGTTCAACGCGGAACATTTTCTCACCGTCATGCTGAAATTATTACCGAGGATGGCGAAGAACAATATTTCCCTCTCAGAGATTTGGGAGGCGAGCAAGCAGATGTCAAGGTCTATAACTCACCTCTAAATGAATATGGAATTTTAGGTTTCGAGTATGGATATACTCTTGCACAACCCAACGGACTAACGATATGGGAGGCACAGTTTGGTGACTTCTTTAATGTTGGCCAGGTAATTGTAGACCAATACATATCATCTGCAAAAGAAAAATGGGGAGTAAAGTCTGGACTGGTTATGTTCCTTCCTCACGGATATGAAGGACAAGGAGCTGAACACTCAAGCGGCAGAATAGAGAGATTCCTTCTACTTTGTGCAAATAATAATATGCAGATTGTGAATCCTACGACACCTGCAAATCACTTCCATGCTCTTAGACGACAACTTCATCGTGACATACGGGTTCCTCTTATTGCGTTTACCCCAAAAAGTCTGCTTAGACATCCCGAGTGTGTCTCAACTATCGATGACTTCACGGAAGAAACATTTATGGAGCTTATTGAGGATAAAGAGTTGAAGTCATATTCTGATGTAACAAGATTAATAATATGTTCGGGAAAGATATATTACGAACTAAATGCTGCTCGTAAGGAAAAGGAAGCTAATCACATCTCAATTATCAGAGTAGAGCAGATATACCCATTTCCTCAAAAACAACTCGACAATTTGATGGAGAAATATAACAAAGATGTTGAAATTGTATGGGTACAAGAAGAACCTCTAAACATGGGTGGAGCTATGTTTATTAAGAATCAACTAAACAATTGTAACCTAAAAATCATCAGTCGACCTTCTAGTGGAGTAACATCTGAGGGACTAACAGCACTGCACAAGATTAATCAGGCTGCAATTATTAATGAAGCAATTAAGTAAAACGAGAAGAACAAAAAATAACAAGATATTATGGCAATAGTTGAAGTTAAAATACCCAGCCCTGGAGAATCAATAACTCACGTAGAAATATATAAATGGCTGGTTGCTGACGGTGATGTAGTAAAAAGAGATACAGAAATTGCCGAAATAGAGTCAGAGAAGGCAACATTGACCATAGTTGCAAATGAGTCAGGCAAAATTTCTATTAAAGCAGCAGAGGGTGAAAGTATAGAGGTCGGTACTATTGCTTGCACAATTGACACCTCTGTAGCACCACACGAATCGACAGAAAAAACAGAAGAAAAGCAATTAGAAGAGCCTAAGCAAAAGGAATCTGAAGAAAAAGCCAGTGTTAAAATAGAAACAGAAAAAACTGTCGATACTACTGAATATGAAAATGTAAAAGTAACCCCAGTTGCACAACTATTGATGGACGAAAACGATTTATCAATCGACGATGTTATAAACGGGCTTCGCCGTTTGAAAAAGTCCGACATTGAAGCAGTATTAAATCATAACTCCACAGACAATACTTCAATTGCCACGCTAAAATCAGAAAAGAGTAGAAATTCACAATCCAACAGAATGAGTGCTTTGCGTAGAAAACTAAGTGAGAGATTAGTTTCTGTTAAAAATGAAACAGCAATGCTCACTACTTTCAACGAGGTGAACATGAAGCCAATCATGGATATACGCAAAAAACACCAACCTGCTTTTGTTGAAAAGCATGGCGTTAAGCTAGGTATGATGTCATTTTTTCTTAAAGCATGTTCTATTGCATTACAAGAATATCCAACTGTAAACTCTATGATTGATGGGGAAAACATGATTACATATGATTATGCGGATATATCTGTAGCAGTAAGCACCCCAAAAGGGCTTATGGTTCCTGTCATTCGCAATGTAGAAAGCCTAAGTTTAGCAGAAATTGAAAAGGATATTATTGAAGTTGCAGACAAAGCACGAAAAGGAAAACTATCTATCCCAGAAATGAGTGGAGGCACATTCACTGTAACAAATGGCGGGGTATTTGGCTCAATGATGTCAACTCCAATTATTAATCCTCCTCAATCAGCCATCTTAGGAATGCACAATATTATAGAGCGACCGGTTGTAATTGATGGTGAAATAGTAGCACGTCCAATGATGTATGTAGCACTATCATATGATCATAGAGTGATTGATGGCAGAGAATCTGTAAGTTTTTTAGTTAGAGTGAAACAGCTACTAGAAAATCCAACAGATATGTTATTTGGAAGCAATAATGCTGACAAAATATTGCTTGACTTATAGGAATAAGAATACGATTCGTTACTAAAAGTACAGAGCGAAGATTCAAAGTAATGAATTCTTCGCTCTGTACTTTTTTCACACTGATTCAACCCATATTTATTAAGGTCTCCTATAGTATTTATTGTTTCGACATTGGAGGCTGAATGGCTGGCTACATTCTTCTTCTCCTAAGCTCCGACTCTATCATGCTTAACTCTCTGCTTGACTGTCCTCTTACTGACATATTTTCCTCAGCACGCCTAAACAAATATGGCATCATAGTTTTCACTTTTCCATAAGGTATATATTTTACTACGTTATAACCATTTTCTGAAAGATTGAAAGTAATATGATCACTCATGCCATATAGCTGAGAAAAGTAAATCGAAGGATGATCCTTTGGTAGATTATACTCTTCAATTAATTCGGCTAGTAAATGAGTACTATCCTCATTATGTGTGGCAACCATGAAATCAATTGTGTCTATATTGTTTATGAAATAACGAATAATATCATCAAAATCTTTATCAGTTGCGATCTTGTCGGGATGAATGGGTGAAGGATAACCTATGGCTTCAGATCTAGCTCTCTCAATCTCCATATATGCCCCACGAACAATTTTAAGTCCAAATTTATATCCTTTCTCTAAAGATATCTCATGATGCTCTTTCAACCTTCGAACTGAATCATTTCTATACATTTGATATGTGTTACGAACAATAGCAGTATCTCGATTATACTTTTCCATCATTTCCAAAACCATCTTGTCCAGAATAGGCTGTATCCATGAATGTTCAGCGTCTATCAATATTGGAACATTCAATTCATAACCACGTTTAAAAATTGAATCGACTCTATTATGAATCCTAATAAATTCGTCGTTTTCATCAACAGTAAGGTCAACTTCGTCGCTTATTTTACCAAGTAGCGAAAATCGACCAATTCCAGTTATCTTGAAAGCACTAAAAGGCACATTTTTATTATTATGAGCAAACTCTATAGTTCTTATAACCTCATTACAAGTAGCATCAAAGAGTTCTTCTTGATCTTCACCTTCCACTGCAAAATCCAGAATAGTCCCTACATTTCTTTCAGCCAGCTTTTCTATAGTTTTTTTGCAATCCATTATAGACTCGCCCCCCACAAAATGTTTGTAAAGAGTTTTTCGTATAATCCATTTGATTGGTATATGTAAAGCAAAAGCAAACTCAACAATATACTTGCTGATGTTTACCATAGTATTGCTATTCAAAACTTTGAATAACATATATGACTGTCGAAGCTCGAAATTTGTTTTATCTCTGAATGCTATTTCAGAATTATCAAAGTTCAGATTATTATGAATTGTACGCATATTTTAAATAAGTATATAGATTTAGCACAAAAATAAAATAATTATTCAACTAATTGCAACAAGATCCGAATAAATCAAAAATAATATACAAACATCCAAATTATCAATATGACTACTCATAGAGTGTTTTTCAATCGTATTAATAGCGATATGAGCTAAATCACAGGGAATCAAGAATTAATTATGAAAAACAAGCATGACAATTTACAATATTATGAGTACAAACAAGAACAAGATTTTATGTTCAGTGTTGTTTAATACAAGAATACACTTTATTTTATTATAAATAACAACCCTAGTTGTCATATTTTTGTAAATTTGTAATACTCAAACAGATAAATACTAACCTTTAAAAAACAAGTCATAATATGCCTAAAGGAATTTATAAACTCCCAGAAATTAAGAACGAACCTGTATTGAGCTACGCTCCTGGAACGATCGAAAGAAAAGCTCTTCAATCAAAGCTAATCGAAATAAACAAGGGTGGATTGGACTTACCAATGATTATAGATGGTAAAGAAATTAGGACAAACGAACTCCATGATATTCGACCTCCACACAATCACAAAAACCTTTTAGGTTATTACCACCTAGGAAATAAAACTCACGTAGAAATGGCTATAGATGCAGCCCTAAGAGCCAAACCCAAATGGGAAGCCATGAATTGGGAAAGCCGGGCAGCTATTTTTCTTAAAGCTGCCGATTTAATTGCTGGACCATATAGAACATATTTTAATGCAGTTACAATGATTGGACAATCGAAAAACGCATTCCAATCAGAAATAGATGCCGTATGTGAATTAGTTGACTTTTATCGCTTCAACGTAAAAAACATGTACGACTTATATGCTATGCAGCCAAGCTCATCACCAGGCATCTGGAATCGAACTGTGTGGCGTCCACTAGAAGGTTTTGTTTTTGCACTAACACCATTTAACTTTACTGCAATTGCCGGGAACTTAGGTGCTGCACCAGCACTAATGGGCAACACAGTGGTATGGAAACCTTCAAAAACTGCAGCATACTCTGCCAACTTGATTATGAAAGTGCTAAAAGAAGCAGGATTGCCTGATGGCGTTATTAATCTGGTTTACGTAGGAGGTAGAGAAGCTTCTGAAATTATTTTCAATCACAGAGATTTCGCTGGATTGCATTTCACAGGTTCAACAAGAGTATTTAACGGAATGTGGAAAACAATTTCCAACAATATGGAAACCTATAAATCTTATCCGCGAATAGTTGGCGAAACAGGTGGGAAGGATTATGTTTTTGCTGATCATACAGCTGATCCGAAGCAAGTAGCAACAGCCCTAACTCGTGGTTCGTTTGAGTATCAAGGACAAAAATGTTCTGCTGCTTCACGTGCATATATTCCTTCAAACATTTGGGACGACGTTATGAAATATGTTCAAAAAGACTTAGAAAAAATCAAAACTGGTGTTGTTGATGACTTTACCAACTTTGTGAACGCCGTTATTGATGAAGAGTCTTTTGACAAACTCGCAAAAGTAATCGACGATGTAAAAAATACTGAAGATGCTGAAATTTTATTTGGTGGAAAATATGATAAGTCTGAAGGATATTTCATCTATCCAACAGTTATTTGGTCTAAAAAGCCTGATTTTTTCACTATGAAGGAAGAACTTTTCGGTCCTATTCTAACAGTATATAAATATGAGCCTGAGAAAATGGATGAAACAATGGAAATTTTAGACAAAACTACTGATTATGCTCTTACAGGAGCTATTTTCTCTTCTGATAGAGCTAATATTGAGCATATGACTACTTCTCTAATGCACACTGCTGGTAATTTCTATATTAATGATAAGCCTACAGGTGCAGTTGTAGATCAACAGCCATTTGGTGGTGGACGTGGCTCAGGAACCAACGACAAGGCTGGATCTATTTTTAATCTATTAAGATGGGTTTCACCTCAAACTATTAAAGAAACTTTTGTGGCTCCTACTGATTATATGTATCCAAACTTTCTGGAAGACTAATTGAAAGTTAGTAATACTATAATAATAAAGAGGCTGCCTTAAAATTAAGACAGCCTCTTTGATATTAAAAAAACATATATTTTATCGTTCATGTGCAGTGCCATGTCTATTTGCTTTCACCATTTTGTACAATTGGTCATTTGGTCGTATCTTCTCTGATACTTTGATGGAAAAGTTCTCACCCTTCAACACCTCTGCTACTTTTTTAGTTTCAACTCTGAGATCTTCTGCTGTTAGAAAAATGGCCCCTGTGGTAGGTCCCGTTATCAACAACTCCTCTCCCTCACTTATAGATTGAGCTTCCACCAAAAACTCTGTCACTCCAATATTTGAAAAATATTTAATAGCCTTGCCAACATACACCTTACGCTTTGTGGCTCCCGATCCATAACGATGCGTCCACTCACCAAGTCTCTGACCAAGATAATATCCATCCCAGAAACCTCTGTTAAATACTGTTGCGAGTTTCTCATTCCAAACATCTATTTTATCCTCATCAAATGAATTATCAAAATATGCATGAATAGCCTCTTTATAACAAGATGTAACAATTTGAACATATTCAGGACCACGAGCACGGCCTTCAATCTTGAAAACTCTAACACCTGCATCCATCATTTTATTCATAAAGTGTATTGTTTTCAAATCTTTTGGCGACATAATATACTCATTATCAAGTTCAAGTTCTATGTCGCTATCTTTGTCCTTGACAGTATATCCACGACGACAAATTTGATTACAATCACCACGATTAGCTGAGCGATTTTTTTCGTGTAAACTCAAATAACATTTACCAGAAACAGCCATGCACAAAGCACCATGACAAAACATTTCAATACGAATCAGTTCACCTGATGGACCTTTTATATCTTGCTCAACTATATCTTTATATATTGATGCCACTTGGTCAAGATTTAGCTCTCTAGCCAAAACTACTACATCCGCAAACTGAGCATAAAACTTCAACGACTCGGTATTTGTAATATTCAGCTGGGTGGATAAATGAACCTCAACACCAATCTGCCGAGCATACATCATCACCGCTACGTCCGATGCAATGATTGCTGAAAGATTAGCCTCCTTAGCAGCATCTACAACCTTGTGCATCAACGATATATCATTATCGTAAATTATAGTATTTACTGTAAGATAACTTTTAAGATTATTATCTTTGCAAATTCTCACAATCTCGTGCAAATCATCAATCGTAAAATTATTAGATGAACGAGCTCTCATATTTAGTCCCTCTATACCAAAATAGATAGAATCTGCCCCACCTTGAATTGCAGCCATCAATGATTCGTATGAACCAACTGGCGACATAATTTCAAAATCTTTTAAATCTTTCATTCTGTGATTTTTTATTTTAATGCAAAAGTAACACTTTTATCCTGATTATGTAATCTATGATTTAGCATTTGGATGAAAGTGAAAATAAACTACATACTATACCTTTTGTTGTCTAAGCACATGACTGAAACCAAATATATTTAGATCATCCTTATCTTGAGCGTTTAATAATGCCTGAGCTAAATATTTAATCAAAAATCCCAGGAGTGTCATCAATCAAGACTCTAAGTATTAAAAAGGAGAGGTGTGCGACCTTCTTCGTTTACAATTATTTACAATTAGCATGTTTCATAATGCTTTAATAATGTTAAATTAGTCACTATTTTTATTTTGACTTTAGTTTTTAGATTGATTATTAGTTTATTATGACTGTTTTGTTTCGAGTGACAATTTTATTGTAGGCTAAAAAAAAAAATTTTTAGGGATAAAATGGCTTTCAGATAGGTGAAAATGTTTTTATCATGATCCATTTTTTGCTATGCGAGCTTTAAAAACTAATTATTACCCTTTGTTAACTATGATTCGCGGTCAATAGTGTTAATTTATTTCACATTTAGAGGTGAAAATAGTCAAACAAATTTTTTTGTTTGGTGCTTATGCTTCTAGGTGGACTAAACAAATTTTTTTATTAGGGTGTCAGGTCTTATTTATTGCTCCATAAATTAGTAAATA
This sequence comes from uncultured Proteiniphilum sp., assembly GCA_964345875.1. Lineage (GTDB taxonomy): Bacteria > Bacteroidota > Bacteroidia > Bacteroidales > Dysgonomonadaceae > Petrimonas. The sequence goes on along the minus strand of CAYFTB010000021.1, from coordinate 4,128 downwards.
AGGTGCTCCATCATCTATACATGATATCTAATTATATTTATTTAACGCAAATGCTCGACAAATTGGTTAAATAATATTTATTATTTGCTTAGAAATCTTCTAAAACGATAAACAAAAAAGTTTTTTAGAGTAATAGTTATTGAAATATGTAAAACAAAAAAGTTTTTTAGCGACTTTATGCTCTTTGCGGGACAAAAAAACTTTTTTGTTACAGTTTAATTCTTACGATCGACAAAATAAGTATTTAAATTATTCAAACCATTATCTGCATAATTATTAATGCCACTTTAAGATTGTATTTGTTGTATTATCACACCTCCCAACACATTAGTTTTCAATTTCCTTTGTGATTAAAAACGATTATCGTATCTTTGCACACCGAAAATAGAAATTTTCGAAACTAAATTATTAATTATTAATTCATTTGAGTATGAACAATTACGAAACCGTTTTCATTTTGACTCCCGTTTTGTCTGATGCACAGATGAAGGAAGCGGTTGAAAAATTCAAAACCCTCCTTACAGACCAAGGGGCCGAAATCGTAAACGAAGAAAGCTGGGGACTACGCAAACTTGCCTATCCCATCGACAAAAAATCAACTGGTTTTTACATCTTTCTAGAGTTTAAAGCAGCACCATCAGTAATCGACCGACTAGAAATTAATTTCCGTCGTGACGAGCGTATTATTCGTTTCTTAACTATCAAGCAAGACAAGTTCATTCTTGAATATGCTGAAAAGAGAAGACGCAACAAAGGTGGCAAGAAAGAGACTGTTGAAGCAGTTGCAGAAGAAGTTAAATCAGAAGAAAAGGAGGACTAAGAAATGGCTAAACAATCAGAAATCAGATATTTGACTCCAGTATCAGTAGATATTAAGAAGAAAAAGTATTGTCGTTTCAAAAAGAATGGTATCAAGTATATCGATTACAAAGATCCAGAATTCTTGAAAAAATTCTTGAACGAGCAAGGAAAAATCCTTCCACGTAGAATTACAGGAACATCACTTAAGTTTCAACGTCGTATTGCGCAAGCAGTTAAGAGAGCACGTCACATTGCTCTGCTTCCATACGTAACCGATTTAATGAAATAAATAAAGGAGGATTAAGAAATGGAAGTAATTTTGAGAGAAGATGTAGCTAATTTGGGCTACAAAGACGATATCGTTAATGTTAAGAAAGGATACGCTCGCAACTATCTTATTCCACAAGGAAAAGCGATAATTGCTACTGAGTCAGCTAAAAAAGTTCTTGCAGAAAACCAAAGACAACGTGCACACAAGATTGCACAAATCAAGGCTGATGCAGAAGCTCTTGCAGCAAAACTTGAAGGCATAACGCTTACTATTGGTGCAAAAACAAGTTCAACTGGAACTATCTTTGGATCTGTTACTAACATCCAAATTGCTGACGCACTAACCGAAAAAGGTTTTGAAGTTGAAAGAAAACTTATCGAAATCAAAGATTCAGTAAAAGAAGTTGGCAACTATGTTGCTATTGCTAAACTACACAAAGAAGTATCTGTTGAGATTCCTTTTGAAGTAATTGCTGAATAATAGTTATATAACACACATATTTTAAAAGCCTCGGAAGCAATTCTGAGGCTTTTTTTTATTTATCTTAGAATACTATAAATGAACTTATAAAACAGCTATTTGTTTAACCGCTATAACATTTTAGCATCATAGTGCGCACACAAAAGGAGTATATAAACAGAAGCTCGAAATATGTTTGTTGCTATTATTTTCTGTTTCTTTTTCCTATCATATTTCCTATCAGAAATTATAGCAAATACAACTATTTTATAATTAATAGGCTTAACTTACCAAGAAGTGACAACATTTTGCTCACCTCTGATGCTAACACCATTTCTCATCAAACCAGTATTATATATCTATCAGTCACTTTAATAATTCTATTATTAATGTTAGCTAGTGTGCTTTTCTATGCATATAAGCAAAGGACTAAAAGTAATAAGATCTTAAAAGAAATAACTACGATGCGTGCTATTTTCTACACAAATATTACTCACGAACTACGAACACCGCTAACCGTGATATTGGGACTGACCAATAAACTCCAACAAAGCCAAGAAATAACGCGCAACGAATCAAATTATTATCTAAATGCTATATATAGGCAAGGCAATCACTTACTGAGATTAGTAAATCAACTATTGAAACTTGCAAAAATTAATAGTGGCATGGAAGTACCGCAATGGAGAAGAGGCAATATTGTATTTTATATTCAAATGATTATTGACTCGCTCAAACACTTAGCAGACACTAAGCATATTAATCTTATATATAAGTATAGTTCATTAAATATAGAAATGGACTTTGTACCATATTATATTGAAGACATCTTACAAAATTTAGTTTCTAATGCAATAAAATATAGCCCCACAAGTAGCAGTATCAATATTACAGCAAACTCAAATACAAAAGAGTTATTTTTAAAAGTATCAGATAATGGGATAGGTATTCCAGAGAACGAAATCGAACATATCTTCAACTATTTCTATCAAGGCTCAAACTCTGACAGAAATAATGGAAGTGGTATTGGACTACGATACACACAGCAATTGGTGGAAAATATGAATGGTAAAATATCTGTAGAGAGCAAACTCGGAGTTGGCACTCAACTTATTGTAGTATTACCTCTACGACAAAGTAAAATCGAAGAAATTAAACATCTTGATGAAACTAGCTATATAAGCAACCCAAAAATCTATCAAACTGATTACACACATTATGAGGAAAGCGAAAAGCATAGTCAACTTGATGAATTTGTAGCCAAAACAAACTCAACAAAACCCACATCTATATTGATTATTGATGATAATGACGATGTTATAATATATTTGATTGCTCTTTTGCAGAACAGCCACAATATATTTTATGCTCACAATGGTGAAATGGGAATTAATATGGCACATAAACACAAGCCCGATTTAATAATATCTGATATTATGATGCCATTTAAGGATGGATTTGATTTGTGTAGTGAGATAAGATCTAGTGAAATACTTAGTCACATTCCAATAATTATCCTAACTGCTAGGGCCTCTAGCAACGATCAAGTAAAGGGATTGAAACACGGTGCTGATGCCTATATTGTGAAACCATTTGATCCAAACGAACTAATAGCTCAAATAGAAAGATTGATAAATAACCGGCAACTACTCAAAAACAAGTACATAGGCACTATAATCAAAGAAAATACAGATGTAAATAAAGAGAACAACGCATTCTTACAAAAAGTAATCGACATCATAAATGCAGAGATTAGCAATAAAAAACTGAATACAATTTTTTTAGCAGACAAGCTTAACATTAGTAATTCTCAATTAAACAGAAGAGTTACTTCATCAACTGGATACTCTTCATCAGGCTATATAACACAAATTAGAATTGAGAAGGCAAAACACAAACTTGTAAATGAAGACAAACCAATTAGCCAAGTTGCTGCTGAATGTGGATTCTATGATACTGCTCATTTTTCACGCACATTCAAACAAATAACCAACGTAACACCTACCCAGTTTAAAAACTCACATAATTGAAATATTAATTTTGTATATATCAACAACTGATATTCTGGATATTAACCCACAAGAAAGCTCGAAAAATACAAACATTACAAACTGTTAATGAAAGATTCATACAAATAATAAACCATTTTATCATAACACTTATTTCATATTCACACTATATTGTTCTCAGTTTGGAAAAAGATAATTTGAGGCGACATGGTTGGGCAACACCTAGTAGAATCTGGTTCAACAAAAGGAACAATGCAATTTACGCTTGACTGAAGAATTGTTTTTAATTTATAGGTAAATTATTTCATATAAAAAACAATACGAATATGAAAAAATTAATCTTTAGTTTTATGTTAATCTTTGGAATAATAATTATGCTTGTATTTTCTGGATGTTCCAAAGAGAATGATGAGATTATCAACAAAATGGATAAAGGATCTGAAAGTATAGAAGATTATAATACAACTCGCAATCTAGATAAAGATGGTATGCCAACACACGAAAACATAGAAGAAGCTACTAGTCTTTATTAATTAGTCAACCCTTAAAAAGCGCATCTTCTGTTGTTATTATAAATTGATAATCTTA
>CAYFTB010000020.1:23563-25397 GCA_964345875.1 uncultured Proteiniphilum sp. | reverse complement strand
GACTTGTTTTATTGAAAGTTTTACAGGAAGCTTAAACGAAACTCAGGTTAATAATGTTTAAACACTACTAAAACAAGGGCAATATATGTTTAGAAACTGTTTACTAGTTCAAAATAGGTATAGGGTCGCCAGGTTTTCTTTTTGCTGGATCATAAATAGCTACGCTAACCTTTGAGTCGGCGCATCCGTAATATAAATACCATTTATTTTTGAAATATGTCAATCCTTCAATAAAAACGGTGCCATCAACATATTGGCCGCTTTTCTCAAAATCTTCCATTGGTCTGAAAAATGGTACATCCAATCTCTCCAATATCTTTGCAGGGTCATTTTTGTCAAACAATATTTGACCTGCACTGTAAGTGCCTGCATTGTATCTCTTGTCGCGTCCTTCATCATCATTTCGGTTCTTTCCATTATATAAAAGAAGAATACCATCATTTGTCACAATGGCAGGTGGTCCGCATTCTGTCAAAGCACTGTCAAAATAGTATTTGCGTGGTCTGACAATAAAATCTAGTTTGAAATCTTTATCTACAGTAGGTGTCCAGTTAATCAGATCGTCAGAGTATGCAATATTAATCCAATGCTCACCCCAATACATCATATATTTACCATTTACTTTAGTGATAACTTGCTTGTCATTCTCTATTTTAGTAACAATTGAAGCAGCCTTACTTGCCTGATTTTTAAAACGCCCGTCATGTGCTTTTGCGAATGCAGGACCATGTTTTTCCCATCTTACAAGGTCATAAGATGTGGCAACACTAAGTCGTGGTACGTCTCTATTCCATGAAGTGTATAGCATTACATACATACCGTCTTCAGTAACAGTTACTCTAGGATCTTCACAGCCGCCTGGCCAGTCATACTCTTTCATGTTGTCATTGTCGGGATATAAAACAGGCTTGCTCATCCTTTCCATTTTTATACCGTTTTTGCTTTTTGCAAGACCAATTCTCGAAGTACGCTTGCCGATTCCTTGAGCAGAGTTATCTTCGGCGCGATAAAGAACGTATATATGATCACCCATTACAGTTGCTGCCGGATTAAAGGTGTCGCTCTCCTCCCATGCCATCTCCTTTTGCTGCATGGGGCAATAGAAAGTTGTTTTGGAATTAGGGCTTATAATTGGGTTAGCCCCTTTGGGACGCTCGAATCCACCCAATGCCCACTGAGGAAGATTGTTCGGAATGATTTTAGAATCAGCCTGATTCTTGTTCTTCACTGAATTACAGCTTAATAGTGAAATAGCTAGTAATAGAGTGAATAATGATGTTCTTTTAAGCATATTTTATTTGTTTATTAAATTGAAAGATGTAAATGTACCTTCTGTTTGGCTTTTTCCGTTGTAAATCAGTCCAGGTCTGAAAGTTCTGTCCCATGGAGCTAAAGATGTTACATCAATAGGTTTTTGTATAGCTGCTGTCCATTGCTTTGATTTGTTTTTATAATAAAACATAAGCATATGTCCTTCTCTAACTTCAATCTTAAGTTCAGGTTTTTTTGATGTTTTATTTTGTGAGAATAGAATATCAGCTTTGCCATCCTTGTAGTGTTTTAGCGTTAGCTTGCCGTTTTCAACGCCCCATGCTATTAGGCTTTTATCATCGCCATACATTGTGAGGCCTGAAAAGCCAATACCCTTATCAATAACTTGTGTTTGATAGTCATAATTAGGTGTCTGTGGTTTTACACACAGTACGCTCCCAGTATTGCTATCATTTACAGGTGTTCCTGAAAGCATCAGTTTACCACCTTTAATTTTTGTATCAACGTTGTAGAAATGATAGTTCCATGTCCATGTGTGGTCTAGTGTTTTGCTTTTGAAGTT
>CAYFTB010000020.1:19847-23463 GCA_964345875.1 uncultured Proteiniphilum sp. | reverse complement strand
CTCCATAAATAATTGGATTACCTTCATATTTCTCATATGGACCCTCAATATTTTTTGAACGTGCTACCCTTATGTCGTAATCGCTGTTAAATCCGCAACATCCCTTTGCAGAATATAATAGGTAATAATAATCTCCAATTTTGTAATGTGCTTGACCCTCCATTCCGATATGCTCATCATCTCTCAATAGAGAGAAGGTTTCGCCTTCTAGTCTTAGTCCATCAGATGATAGTTTGGAGCATAGAAGTTCGATTGGTCTGCTACTATCCAGTCCGTAAGCTTTCCATGAAATATAGAGCTGTCCGTTGTCCTCTATAACAAAAGCATCGATCGCCTCTTTTTCGTGATCAATAATTATTCCGTAATCTACAAACTCATCTGTATATGAATCAGCTATTGCAACTCCTATTGCAGATACACCATTTGATGCTTTGCGTGCTGTATAGTAACAATATACCTTGTCGTTGAGGTAGTATAGCTCGGGTGCCCAGAATGAGTTAGATGTCCATTGTGGCTTTGTATTGAATATATGTCCTACCTGTGTCCAGTTTATTAAATCTTTTGATGAATATGTTGGATAGTATGGAGCCCATTCGGATGATGTACCTGTCATAAAGTAGATGTCATCAATTTTGATAACCGTAGGGTCTGCTATATCTGCTCTGATGACAGGGTTGGTGTAGGTTGCTCTCGATTGCACCTCTTTGGTGTGTTCGGCATCAACCCTATTAGCGTTTAACGATAATGTTATGCCCAAGAATAAAGTGAAAATAAGTTGTCTCATTGTATATTTATAAGTTTGATAATTTGGTGTCAATTATTTCTGATATTTACTTTGTTTCTTCAATGTTGATTTCTAATATTCCCACGGCATATTCAGGCTGAGACTTTATTTTTAGTTTTACTTTGTCAGTAATAACTGTTTTTCCTGGATGAATCATATTGAACTGATCTTTGAAAGTATTATAGGCATCTGTAACATAAAGGGGGAAATCTGTCCATTCACCGTCTTTCATAAATTGCACTGACCATTCAAGAGGAATTTTTACACCTTTGTTATCGTCAAACCAAAAGACCGAAATGCTCTGAATATCTGTATTTTTTTCTAGTGTGATTTCAATCCATTGGTCTTTTCCCAGCTGATTCCAGCTTGTCCATCTTTGTATATTTTCATCAGACGATAGTTTTGGTGTAATATTGTCGGCTACTGCAACTAGATTGTCAGAAGGATTGGTATGAGATGCGTCGATGGATTTGAATTTGCCGTGAACTGCCATATGAATGTCAATATAAGGCTGTACATTCTCATTCTCGGGAAACCACACCATCATACTTCCATCACTTCTGTTGTCCCATGCATAGTATGGAAGGAGTGTTAGATTAAAATCATTATTTCCAGAAGGATTCTTCTCGATTGCTGAAATTTCTAATTTTGGAATACCCTTCAATATACCATCAGTATAACTAGATGTGTATGGTGTGTTCGTCAGCTTATTAATAAAAACATTAGGTAGCTTTTCATCATTATCAATACCTTCAGCAGCATACACTAAAGGTCCTTTTGTAACACTTATACGCCCATTATTTGCTTTTACTTGTTCTGTAGATTTTGAATATCTTAAGGGCATTGGAAGTATCAATTCTACTATGTCACCTTTCTTCCATTTGCGTTTCACCTCAGCAAAACCTTTGTTTATCTTAGCTTCTACCTTTTTGCCATTAACCTTTATTGTCCATGTCGATTGGGTGTCGTTTATGTAATGATACAGCTCTCCAGGTACAAACTGACTACCTGTCCAAGTTGGTATTCTGAAGTGCATTGCAAATGATGAATTGTTTTTGTTAGGTGTAACTTCCCATTTGATGGTTTCATCAAATGGATATTCTGTGGATTGCTTTAATGTGACGTGATTTCCTTTTAATGTTAGTGTTGTTGTGCTGCCAGCATAATAAGCACAGTATATGTCGTTGTCTGTTGTAGCATACATTAATCCAGGTACTTGTGGTATTAATCTTGCCAGGTTGGAAGGGCAGCAAGCAGTGCCAAACCAGGGTGAACGTCCTTTTAAACCATGATTGAATGGTTTAATTCCATCAGCTTCCAATGGGTTTAGATAGAAGAACTTGTTGCCTTCAAGGTTTACACCTGCCAATACATTATTTAAGAGAGCAACTTCAGCCACATCCATGTATTTGCCATCTTTTTCCATAAGGAACATTCTGTGATTGAAGAATACATTGCCCACTGCTGCACAGGTCTCGTCAAATGCTTCCTTGTTAGGAAGTTCATATTCTGGACCAAATCCTTCTATTCCGTGCACTGCACCAAGTCCTCCAGTGATGTGCATTTTGGTATCTACGATATTGTGCCATATGCTGTCTAACGCTGGACGAAGGGTAGAGTCATGAGTATAAACGCTTATGTCCGCCATTCCCGAATATAGATATGTGGCTCGAACTGCATGTCCTACAGCAGTTGTTTGTTCTCTTACTGGTAGATGTTGCTGTGCATATTCGGGAGACATTGTGCCTTCACCTTCTGGGCGATATGTAACTCCACGAATGTCTATAAATTTCTTAGCCATATCCAGATATAACTCGTTGCCCGTTACTCTATATAACTTTATAAGGGCTAATTCTATTTCTTGGTGACCAGGCGCTTGATTCACAGGTTTGCCATTATTATAGTTTGGATCTCCTTCAAAAAATACTTTGTTGATATGTTGTGCGTTTGCTTCGGCTACCTTCAACCATTTGTCTTTGCCCGTTGCTTGATAATATGCTATGGCACCTTCATACATGTGTCCCATATTATAAAGTTCATGGCTGTGTACAACGTATGAATATGGTGTTTTTCCCATTCCGTTCATATCATGTTTGGCAACTCCTGTGATATGTGACTCATAGTTATATCCATCTTCTTGTTGAGCATCAGAAATGATGTCTATTATTCTATCCATTTCTTTTTCCAGATCCTCATCTCTCTCTAGTTTTAAAAGATAGGCAGCCCCTTCCATAACTTTGTATAAGTCCGACGATACAAATCTATGAGTAAAAGGGAGTTCATCTGGTATTCCTTTTAGAAAATTTCCTGTTCGACGAAGATTTTCTACCGCAGGTTTGGTTTTGTCAAGTGCAAAAGGCACCAATACTTCCTTTTGTGTTTTCAAACGTGGAAGCCAAAAGTTGTCTTGTAATGTGACTTCGTTAAAAGTTATAGGTGTTAGAATTTCCTGTCCTCGTACTGAGTTAAACAGTGGAGACAAAATAACTAGAAATGCTAAGAGTAAGATTTGCTTGTTGTACATTATGTAAGCGATTGAATTTTTTTCTTTGTAGTAAATACACTTAATTAGGATAGTCGCAAAAATAATCAATTTATTCTATTGATTATAGCTTATTATGATTAATGTTCTGTTTCTCATATTTGATCCTAAGTCCATATTATAAGAAGTATGTGTAGTTTCAACCAATTAAGCTTACCTCTCCATTGTTAGCATCCAGATAAGACTAAATGATTATTTCATTCGTGTTATAGAACGGATAAGATAGCCACTTGGCATATCTATATTCATCACAATATCTCCGAAATGTATGTGGATTTCTATTGTATAAG
>CAYFTB010000020.1:0-19747 GCA_964345875.1 uncultured Proteiniphilum sp. | reverse complement strand
TGTATAAATGAAATACAATAGCGTTATAGTGTAATGTTTAATCATCACCGCTTGGATTTATTATTTTGGGATAGTTAGCTTGATGGTAAAGGCAATTATTTATTATAACTAAGCTGATGTGAAGATATATGAGTGAATATTAGTAGAATAAGTGGTGTTGTTTTCGATATATCTCACTTATAGCCAATATTTGTTTTATAAATAGTGTTTTCATCTATAATGTTGAGTTTGGGTTTAATATGTAAATGTGTCATTAATATTAATTAATGATTTATGTAAGTAGATACCTAAATATATTGATTGTAGGCAATTCTATATATTATACCTGTATTTTGCAGAAATGATTTGTAGATTCTATTATTATAATCAATTCTATAGGTATGACAAAATGTAAGTTATAGGTATTGGCACTCTTTTTGCATTAATGAATTAAAGATTATATAGATAATAAATAAAAAACTATATTTGTAAATTCATTAAGAACGAAAGGAAGATTAAATATATGAATAATAATTTTACACAGAGAGTCAGAGATATTATGGCTTATAGCCGTGAAGAGGCTGAACGACTCCAAAATAACTACATAGGACCTGAGCATCTTATGCTTGCCATACTTCGTGATGAAAGTGGACTGGCAATAAAGGTATTGCAAGATTTTGATGTGGACTTGAACGAATTGAAGACTCATATTGATGATAAATTTCGTCAGTTGCAAGAGCCTTACGATGGTACGAGTGAGGTTGTGATAAATAAGAGTACCGAGAAGACGCTCAAAATGAGTGTTTTGGAGGCAAGATTGACAAAAAGTGCTGAAACAGATTCTGAACATATATTATTAGCGTTGTTGAAAGAAAAGCAAACACCGTTGAATGAAATATTAGAAAAATTTAGAATGGATTATGCAAGTGCATTCTTGTATATAAAGAGTATTATAGATATAGAATTAGAGGAGTCATCACAAAGTCCCATGTTAGGCCCAAACTTTACTGATGATGACGATGATGATGCGTCTGACCGTCCTTCTTTCAACCCAACTGGCAAGCCTGGAGGTAAAGCTGCGGGCAAGAATCCTGCTTCGGACACACCTGTACTAGATAATTTTGGCACTGATATTACATTAGCTGCTAAAGAAAACAGACTAGATCCTATTGTTGGCAGGGAAAAGGAAATTGAGAGAATAGCTCAAATTCTGAGCAGACGCAAGAAGAATAATCCCGTACTTATTGGAGATCCAGGAGTAGGTAAATCTGCAATTGTAGATGGACTAGCTTTGAGAATTATTCAGAAAAAGGTCTCAAGAGCTATGTTTGACAAAAGGGTTATAGCTCTTGACATGGCTTCTATAGTAGCTGGTACAAAATATCGTGGTCAATTTGAGGAGCGTATTAAAGCTATTTTAAATGAGTTGTCGAAAAATCCAGATATAATACTGTTTATAGACGAAATTCATACAATAGTCGGTGCCGGAGGAGCAACAGGCTCACTAGATGCTGCTAATATGCTTAAGCCTGCTTTGGCGCGTGGAGAAATACAATGTATTGGAGCTACCACTCTTGATGAATACAGAAAAAATATTGAAAAAGATGGAGCCTTGGAGCGTCGTTTTCAAAAAGTGATAGTAGATCCTACATCACCTGAAGAAACATTAACCATCTTGAAAAATATAAAAGAAAGGTATGAGGATCATCATAATGTTAGCTATACTGATGAAGCTCTTGAGGCATGTGTGAAGCTTACTGAAAGATATATTTCAGATCGCACATTCCCTGATAAAGCAATTGATGCCTTGGATGAGGCAGGAGCTAGAGCAAGGATCTCAAATATCTATATTCCAAAGATAATTGAGGATATGGAAGAGCAGCTGAAAGCTGTAGAGCAGATGAAAAATGATGCTGTTAAAGCACAAAAATATGAGTTGGCAGCTAGTTATCGGGACAAGCAACGTCAATTGCTTATTTCGCTAGAAGCTGAGGAACAAAGATGGCAAAAAGAATTAAAAGAAAAGCCAGAAATTGTTGATGAGGAGAAAATAGCGGAAGTAGTGGCTATGATTTCAGGAGTTCCTGTTCAGCGAATTGCTCAAGCTGAAGGGCAAAGGCTTCTTGAAATGAAGGATGAAATTAAGAGTCAAGTAATCGGTCAGGACGACGCTGTTGCAAAGATAGTAAAGGCTATTCAGCGAAATCGTATTGGTTTGAAAGATCCTAACAAGCCAATTGGCTCATTTATGTTTTTAGGACCAACAGGTGTTGGAAAAACTCACTTGGCTAAGAAGTTGGCAGAGTTTTTATTCGATTCACAAGAAAATCTTATTCGTGTGGATATGAGTGAATATATGGAGAAATTTAATGTTTCTCGCTTAGTTGGAGCACCTCCTGGATACGTGGGCTATGAGGAAGGTGGACAGCTTACCGAAAAAGTTCGCCGTCGTCCATACTCAGTTGTACTTTTAGATGAGATTGAAAAGGCTCATCCAGACGTGTTTAATTTGTTGTTGCAAATATTAGATGAAGGACACGTGACTGATAGTCTTGGTAGGAGAATAGATTTTAAGAATACTATTCTTATAATGACTTCAAACATTGGTACACGTCAGTTGAAGGACTTTGGCAAAGGAATAGGTTTTAGCTCGGCTGCTACTGATATGAGTGACACGGAGTATTCGAGAAGTATTATTCAAAAGGCATTGAATAGAGCATTTGCTCCCGAATTCCTAAATCGTGTTGATGATATAGTAATGTTTGATCAGCTAAGTAAGGACTCTATTTATAAGATTATAGATCTGGAACTTAAAGGACTTTATAAGCGTATCAATTTATTAGGATATAATATTGAACTTAGTGTAGCAGCAAAAGAATTTATTGCTGAAAAAGGATATGATATACAGTTTGGAGCTAGACCATTAAAGCGTGCATTACAAAAGTATGTTGAGGATGAAATGGCTGAAATGATTCTTAGAACAGGAGTTAGTGAGGGCGATACAGTTCTTGTTGACTTTGATAAAGAGACTAAGCAGATTGTAATGAAAGTGGAGAATGTTGATAATATAAAGGATGATAAAGGAGAGGAAAAGTCAAAATAGTCTTAATTGAATTGTTTTATTGATAAGTACAAATTAAGGGATTGTTCATCATAAGAACAGTCCCTTTTCTTTGTTGTGATAATAGACTATGGTAAAATGATATATTATAGAGTAGAGTTAAATATATTATCTTTGTAAAAACTCTAAAAAATATAACGATGACGTCATTAGCAATAGTAGGGTGCGGATACCTAGCAGAAATTATCACAAAAGGATTTTTGAATGGGCTGTTACCTGAATACAAATTGGTAGGAGTCATGTCACGAACCGCATCTAAAGCATGTAGAATAGCAGATAAGATAAATAACTCAAATCAAGGATATGAATGTGTGCCTTATAATTCAATAGATGATCTTTTAGCTACAAAGCCTGATTTTATTATTGAAACAGCATCACCATCAGGACTTAAAGAATTTGCAATAGAAGCATTAAAGAATGGTTCGTCAATCGTAACTCTTTCTATAGGCGCCTTTGCAGATAAGGAATTTTATATTAATGCTGCATTAGCTGCAAAAGAAGGGAATTCCCGAGTTTATATAGCGTCGGGAGCAATAGGTGGGTTCGATGTGTTACGCACTGCTACACTTATGGGTAATGCTACTGTCACTTTCGATACGGAGAAGAATCCAAGACCACTGCGTCATACAAAATTATACTCTCCTGAGATGGAATATTCTAAAAAGGAGGTATTTAGAGGGACAGCAACAGAGGCAATTGCAATTCTTCCAACACAAGTGAATGTGTCAGTTGCAGCCTCAATAGCTTCAGTAGGCCCTGACAATGTTGGTGTGTCTATTACTTCTACGCCTGATTATGTTGGAGATAGACATAGAATACAAATTAAGAATGAACAAGTTGATGCTTTTGTGGATGTTTATAGCAGTACGCCAGAAATAGCAGGATGGAGCGTTATTGAAACTTTACAAAATATTATGTCACCAATAGTGTTCTAGACTCTTTAAATATACAAAAACAGAGTATTGATCTTTCAAAACCAATATTCTGTTTTTGTTTAATATTTGTTTGTTTCGATGGAGATTTATTAACCCAAATAATTCTCAATATTAGCCAATACTTTTTCGCTTAGTCTATCAAATGCCTGACGAGTTCTACCTGTTGATACATCCATTAGTCTAACATTTGGATGATTAGCATACTTTTTGTCTCCCAATGCACCAAGAGTGTCACAATAACAACGATTATCACCCTCAATCCATTTGGCAAAAGGTTTTTCATCCCATGCTGGAGAAAGACCAGTGTTGAACAAAATCTTATGATTACCTAGGCTTTCAAATTCTTCTTCATGAAGCAAAATAGTGTTTTTATTCAAGCAACAAAATATAGCCTCACTTTTTTCTAGAACTCCTTTTAAAGGCACAAACTTATAATCCTTCTCACGAGCCCATTTTTTTTCACTTCTAGCAAAATAATATATTTCAGCACCAAATAGACTAAGAGCATCGGCAATCATTCCACCAGACTTGCCAAGCCCCACGATACCACATTTCATGCCAGTTATTTCTTCAGCAATTGCGTTCCAAGGTTTTTCTGGGTTGCCAGACTTGTCAATGCCGAATCCGTGAAGGCATCTTACTAATTCACTTATTACATATTCAACTACACCCTCATCTCCATAATCTCGAATACCTGTTACGGTAATGCCTTTTGAATTTGCATATAGTATGTCCACATTTGCACTCTCTGGAGAATACAATGAATTGCACATACCAATATATTTAATATTAGGACATTGCTCCATAACTTCTTTGCCAAGGTTTGAGGTATAACTTAGTAAAACTGCATCGGCATCACCAATACGACTAGCCATCTCAGTATTACTTTCTGGAATGTTATCATACACCACCACCTCCTTAGCAAAATTATAAAGCATAGCTTCTGCAGAAGGTATAAGACTTACGGGCTCTATTGCAACTAACTTTTCAAACATAGATTTTTTATTTGCAAAGATAGCCTATTTGGTTTGTACTACACAATCTGATTTTGATACTTTGGGTAAGTAACAAATAGAAATACTAGAAGAGCAAATATTTGAATGACTGCAGAGATGTAAAATGTATAAGCATATCCTGCAATGTCAAACAAGATTCCAAATAACAACATTCCTATCCCGACTCCCAAGTCAAAAAATGTTAGGTATGTAGAGTTGACAGATCCTCGTTTGTCTGCAGATACATTTGTATTTGCCATTGCTTGAAAAGTTGGAGAAATGATTCCAAAACCGACTCCCAGAATTAATGCAGAAATATGAAATCCAATAGGAGAAGAATAAGTGCCAATAAGTATCAATCCAAATATAACTAATACAATTCCTGTAGTTATTATGTTTTTTGGGCCGGCTTTATCAAATATTCTCCCACTAATAACTCTGGAGAATAATATTCCGATAGATAGGATAATAAAAAATATACCACTGTTGTTAACTCCAATATCTCTTCCATAGAGTGCTGCAAATGTAACAATTCCTCCATATGGAATTTGAGTGAGTAGAACATTATGGGATACTGCTAAAGTGGGTTTGCTAATCAGTTTCTTAATCTTGAAACTCTTCTTTGAGCTTTTAGTTTTGGGCATTTTAATAAATAGAACCAAAAAAAATCCTAATACACAGAATGCTGTTGCAATATAGAAAAGAGCATTATATCCAAATTTCATAGATAGCATTATTGCTATGGCAGGACCAATAGCCATAGCAATAGTCATAGACAATCCGAAAATACCAATGCCTTCACCACGCCTCTTCTCTGATATCAAATCAACAGCAATTGTGTTACTTGAAGTACTTACTGCCCCCCAAGCCAATCCATGATAAAAGCGGAGTGATAATAAATATATAAAAGAACTTGCTACCGGGTAACCCATGAAAGCTATAAGAAAAAATATAAACGACAGAATATACACTCGATATCTATTTAGTGAATCTAGCAATAGCCCAGTAAAAGGTCTTGAAATAATGGCAGCAACCGAAAAGGCAAACATAACCATGCCCACTTCATTGCTTTTAGACTGAAAAATATCTACCATAAATAGTGACATTATGGGAGTAATGAAGTAGAACGCTACTGCCATCAGTAGGTTTGATATTGTAAGTTTTAAAAAGTTTGGAGTTAGAAGTTTGTCATTTGTCATTTTTTAACGGTCTTAAATTGATGATTTCAAACAATAAAACTGCTAGGGCGTTCTAGTAGCGTAAAAATATGAAATTAGAATGATAACACCAAAAATGAAAATTGAAATGTGGACAGATATTATGTGTCCATATTGCTATATTGGCAAAATACATTACGAACGTGCTATTCAGCAATTTAAACATGCTGATGAAGTAGAGCTTGAAATAAAGTCGTTTCAACTGAGTACTGACATGCCAGACAAAGGAAAGGGATATCCAGTTGTTGATTATTTAGTTAACAAAGCAGGATATCCAAAGGAGAATATTGATCAGATGTTTGATAATATTGAAAGACTTGCATCAAATGCTGGTATTAAATCTAATTTGAGAAACTCAGTGGCTGCAAATACTCTTGATGCACATCGATTAATAAAACTGGCTGCTAAAACTGAGAAAGAATCAGAAGTTGTATATTTAATATCAAAAGCATATTTTGAAGAAGCTAAGGATTATAGCGATATTGAGTTGCTTGTTAATATTGGTATTCAAGCGGGAATCGATGAACAAGAGATTCGTGAAATGCTGAATAGCGATACATTTAAGGCAGAAGTGAAACAAGATATCAAAGAGGCTAATGAATTAAATATTGATACAGTGCCTACTTTCTTATTTGACAGAAAGTATGCAATAGTTGGCTCAGAATCTGTATCTACTTTTTTGGATACATTAAATAAAGCATATATTAACTGGACGCTATCTAATAGCAGTAACGTAAATATTGATGTTACTAAGGGCAAATCATGTTCCATTGATGGAGTATGTGAAATATAATATACACCTTTTAAAGTAGTTAAGGAGGATAAATTGTAATAATCATTGTAACTTTGACGTAAAGTAAATATTCATCATATAAAATGGAGTTTTTAAGAATAGATAGCAGCGATAAAGACAGATGGAATGAAGTGTGGAACTTATATGAGTCTAGTTTTCCGACACCAGAAAAAAGAAGAGAAGAAGATCATTTAAGAGCAATGGAAAATCCTCAGTTTTTTCCTGTGTCCGCATGGGAAAATGGTGCATTAATAGGAATAGTCTTTTATTGGGAGTGGGGAAAGTATAGGTATTTGGAATATTTGGCGGTGAATACAGAACTCAGAGGCAAGGGTTATGGATCTCAGTTATTACGATATCTTAGTGATGAAGGACATACAATTATTTTAGAGATAGACCCTTTGATTAATGAAATATCAGTTAGAAGACTACAATTTTATGAACGTGCTGGGTTTACTCTCACTCCTTACAGATACATGCACTTACCATATCGACTCGAAACAGAGATTCAAGAGCTATTAGTTTTAAGTTATCCTAAGATGATTATTAAAGATCAGTACAAAGATTTTTTAGATTTTATGGATAACATAGTAATTAAATATTGTCAGGGTCGATCTTAGATATTGTCTATTTGTTCAAAATTGCTCTTAATAGGTTTAGTGATTGTTTTAGAATCATATCTTCACGGTATGAGTCAGGATTCATAGGGTAAACTATTGCATCAATAGTTTTATTATCTAGAAGTTTTACATATCCACAAACGCCCCATGACATTATTCTGCTATCTGTTCTGAATTTTATTATCCCACTACTTTTGTCTGAATACGAAATGATAAACCCTCTGTCTATTTTCTGAAAAAGCTCGTTGTAGTAATTTTCACTACGTGCTTTGAAAGACATTGTTTCTTTAATTTGTCCTCTAAAAGAAGGAGCTTCTGAGCTATTAGATTCCATGTAATCTAATTTCTTGTAAAATAACATAGTTAGGAAAGCAGGTGGAATTATACCTGCAATAATAAAAACTAATGCAAGCTGCCAAAACTTAATATCAAAGCTCCAAAAAATAGCAATTATTGCAATTACAGTAAGGTAAAATATTAGAAATATTGATATCCAGGTCAAAAAAAGTTTTGTCGTAAATTTCATATGGCACAATAATAATTTCAGTTAATAATGATTTAATGAATTTCGGGTATCGTTACTTCCATTGTGATATCTATGTCTTCAAAACCCATTTCTTCGAGTACATATCTTATTGCAATCTCTGCATGTTGATTTGCTTCTTTAAGTATCCCTTGCTTTATTGCATCCTCTCTCATTGTTGATTTCTCTTTTGTTAAAGCTTGATTATAGTCAGAGATCTTTATTGGATTGAACGCATTTTCACTTTCGTTATATACTGTAATACTGTTTTCGTCAATAACCACATCGAAAATTCTGGCACGAGGAATTGATACGTGAACTTTGTTTAAATCGATGTTTATTACTATTTTATCAAAGTCAATACCCGCTTTTAGATATCCGTTATATTTCACTAAAAAATATTTTTCAGTAAGTGGAATATTTATTTTGAAAAACTTCATCGCATCTTTATATCCAATAACACCTGTGTAATTATACTTGACCGTTGATAATTCCTGAATATGTGAAATCTTTGTGAATAAAGTGGAAGAATCATAATTTTGAGCTGTCTCTTTTTTACTGAAGTTTATTATTAATAAAACTGAAAGTATGATTGTAGTAATTAGAAAAAAGATAGTTGAAATATTTGACTTCTTGAACAACATATTTGTCAATTTTTATCTGCTAATTATTATATATTAGACAAAAATAATAATTATGCAATGAAGTCAAAATATTATTGATAATAATTTTGAAATTGGAATAATTAAGTCGTAAATAATCCAATGTTATATTAAATTTTATCTATTTTTGCAATTATTAGAAATGGAAACAGCTAATTATATAAAAGATTTTAATTCGCTTTACAATAATAGCTATAATAGCTTTTTGATATTTGCGTATGGTTATGTGAGGGATAGGCATATAGCTGAGGACTTCGTGTCAGAATCTTTTATGGCATATTGGGAAAATAGAGCTTATTTAGATGTTCAGACTAATCCCAAAGTATATATTTTATCTGTACTTAAAAATAAATGTTTAAATTATTTACATCACTTACAGGTGAGACGAAGAGCTGTAGATGAACTAGCAGATCATTCAGAATGGCTTATGTCAGTAAACATTAATGCTTTAGAGGCATGTA
This sequence comes from uncultured Proteiniphilum sp., assembly GCA_964345875.1. GTDB lineage: Bacteria > Bacteroidota > Bacteroidia > Bacteroidales > Dysgonomonadaceae > Petrimonas. Next base: position 10,441 of record CAYFTB010000020.1, on the reverse strand, counting down.
GCCCAGATTTGATATTCTCAAAAGAAATCCAACAGATAGTTGATAATACAATAGATAAAATGCCGGAAAAAACACGTTTGGTATTCATCCTTAGCAGGAACCAGAATTTGACTAACAAAGAAATTGCATTTCATATGAATTTGAATGTCAAATCAGTAGAATACCATATTTCCAAAGCTTTATCAACATTACGAATTTCCTTAAAAGACTTTATAAGTGTAATACCATTTTTGTTTTTTCTATGTTAAAATTAGTATTGTTTTTAGGGTAGTATGTTAGTCAACTGTTTTCATTATAGAAGACAGTAATAAAACTAATATGCATAAAGTAATTCTTAAGCGTTTCTTTGAAGGAAAAACAAGTATAGAAGACGAAAGGTTTGTTCGAAAATGGATGAGTGAATCAGAAGAGAATATTAAGATCTTTATTAAAGAAAGATTTGCCTATGATTCTATTCTTTTGTCTGATTTTAATAATTACAACACAAACGAAAAAGAATTATTTATTAGATTTACTCCATGGGTCGCTAGTGCTGTAGCGGCTTTTACGCTTCTTCTAATAGTTAGTGGATTATATATTTTTAATATAAAAAATGAATCAATTGAATACAATACTATACTTGTGCCACCTGGTCAAAGAATAAATATAATTCTAGCGGATCATACAAATGTTTGGTTAAATGCAAATTCACAGTTCAAATACCCAACCAATTTTTCAAAAAAAGAACGTATTGTTTATTTAGATGGTGAAGCTTATTTTGATGTTTCAGAAAATAAAAAGAATTATTTCACTGTAAAAACTAATGTGGGAGATGTTAGGGCTACTGGCACTAAGTTCAATGTAGAAGCTTATTCTAAAAATGGTGCTTTTGAAGCTAGCCTTTTTGAGGGTGGTATTGATATATATCGAGAAGATAATAAGTTGGTGTCACTAAATCCAAATGAAAAATGTTCGTTTTCGGATGATAAGTTAACTGTTTCAAAGATTATAGATACGGATGAGTATTTATGGATAAGAGGCTTGATTGCTTTTAATAATAAGAGACTTGATGAAATTCTTTTGTCATTAGAGAAATATTACGATACAGAAATAAGAGTTGATTTAAATAGTTTGCCTGATTACACTTATTCTGGCAAATTCAGACAATCAGATGGGATAGATTATGCATTGAGAGTATTACAGAGGAATATAAAGTTTAATTATGATAGAGATGATGAGTCCAATACAATCTATATAAAATAATATTTAATTTATATGCCTATGGTTAGAATACAAAAAGTCAAATTGTAAAACTAAAATCGGCAAGCGCTGCAACGCTCACCGATTTGATATGGTTTTCGTCAACACAAACAAAACAAAATTAATGTATTAACTAAAAACAATCACAAATGTATGAAGAAAAACAATTCATTGGGTAATGGTTTAACCGAAAATGTACCCATTAAACATTTTTTATTGATTATGAGGACAACCCTTATTTTATTGTTTGCATTTGTATTTTGTACTATGGCTGAATCAAGCTATTCTCAAAATGCAAGGGTTACCATCAACAAAAGAAACGTAACTCTCAAAGAACTTCTTAACGAAATTGAGAGCCAAACTGATTATCTGTTTATTTACAATAATGAGGTTAACACCACACAAAACGTTTCTGTAAAATCTAAACAGCAATCAGTAGCTAGTGTTCTTAATAGTCTTTTGAAAAATAAAGATGTTAGCTATTCTATGGAGGGTAATCATATTATCCTTTCCAGTATAGAAGAATCATTGACTTCAGAAATACCTTCCTCAGGAATTGCTGATATCCAACAGCAGAAGAAACGCATTACAGGAAAAGTTGTTGATGCTAATAGCGATCCAGTTATTGGCGCAAATATTGTAGAATCTGGTACTACTAATGGTACTGTTACGGATATCAATGGTGATTTTTCTCTTGAAGTTACAAACAATGCTACAATTCGAGTTTCTTATATTGGGTATCATGAGCAAGATATAAATACAAATGGTAGAAGCTCAATTAGTGTTACTTTGATAGAGGATACTCAAGCACTTGAGGAGGTTGTAGTCGTTGGCTATGGAGTACAAAAGAAAGTGAATTTGACAGGAGCTGTTGAGCAAGTTACAGATGATGTATTCAAGAATCGTCCTATAACAAATATGACACAAGGATTGGTGGGTGTAATACCTAATTTAAACATCTCAATGAGTGATGGTAAGCCTACTCAATCTCCATCTTATAATATACGGGGAACCACTTCAATTGGACAAGGTGGAAGTGCATTAATATTGATTGATGGTGTTGAAGGAGATCCCAGAATGATTAATCCTAGTGATATTGAAAGTGTATCGGTTTTAAAGGATGCGGCTTCTTCAGCAATTTATGGAGCACGTGCAGTTTTTGGTGTTGTTCTAATTACAACTAAATCAGCATCAAAAGGAAGAGTTTCCATTAATTACTCGACTAATCTATCGTCAAAAAGGCCTACAGCTATTCCAGATAATATAGTGGATTCTTACCCGTGGGCTAAAGGTTTTAGTGATCAATGGTCAAGTTGGAATGATACTGGTCAAACACCGACAGCAATTAATAAGACTATGTCTTTTTCACCCGAATATTTAGAAGAAATAAAAAGAAGGTGGGAAAACCCATCACTTCCAAGAATTGAAATTAATCCGACTACAGGTCAATACGAGTATTATTATAGTACAGACTGGTATAAAGAACTTTATAAAACTAGTTTCTTTGCTCAAGATCATAATTTAACTATGTCAGGTGGAAATGATATATCATCTTTTTACTTAAGTGGTAGATATAACGGAGAGGATGGTCTTTTTAGATATAATACGGATGATTATAAAATGTATAATTTGAGAGCTAAAGGAGATATTCAGCTTTTGAAATGGTTGAAAGTTACTAATAACTTGGAATTCTCGTCTATGGGCTATCACCAACCAATAAATGTTGGCGAGGGAAGTAATATCTGGAGAAATATCGCAGATGAGGGAAATCCCCTAGCTCCATTAATTAATCCTGATGGCACACTATCATTCTCTTCTGCATACACTGTTGGTGATGGGTATATAGGGAAAAATGGTGCAGATCTAAAACAAAATGTTTTTAAGAACAAAATTGCATTTAGTGCTGATTTTTTCGAGAAATCATTAATTTTACAAGCTGACTTTACTTATCAAAATACAGAATATTCTCATTTTAGAAAGCGAGTTCCTGTTCCATATAGTCGGTATGAGAATGTTATAGGATACACAGGAGTTAATACTAATGATATCCAAGAAAGGAGAAATAGGACAGAATATATGCCTTTTAATATTTATGCAAATTATCTGAAATCTATAAACTCGGCACATAATTTTAATTTGTTATTGGGTTACAATTATGAACAATCAACATACAATAATGTAACAGTAACAAGAAATGGTGTAGTTTACGAGGATGCAAATGATATTAATTTGGCATTAGGAGATAATATTAATGTGTCGGGAGGTTATAATAGATGGAGAGTAGCAGGTGGCTTCTTTAGAGTTAATTATAACTATGCAGAGAGATATCTTCTTGAAGTAAATGGACGATATGATGGTTCTTCAAAATTTCCAAATGATCAACAATGGGCTTTTTTCCCATCTGTTTCAGCCGGATGGAGGATATCTGAAGAGCCATTCTGGCAAATTAGTACAGATGCGGTTTCTAATCTTAAATTGAGAGGTTCATATGGGTCTTTAGGTAATGGTTCTATTTCACCCTATACATTTACTGAAAATTTCAATATTAGCCAATCAGAAAGAATTTTAGGTGGAATACGTCCTCAAAGGTCTTCTCAGCCAAATGTAATTCCAAAGGGCTTAACTTGGGAAACCTCAACAATTGCTAATATTGGGGTTGATTTAATGGCATTAAATAATAAAATAAACTTTTCTGCGGATGTTTATCGACGATGGACAAATGATATGTATACAGTAGGACCTAGTGTTCCCGCAATATTCGGAACAGGTGTGCCTAAAGGTAACTATGCATCGCTTGAAACTACTGGATGGGAAGCTTCTTTAACTTGGATGGATTCTTTCAATTTAGCTAATAAGCCATTCAGTTATAATATAAGGCTGACCATGTCAGATTCCAAAGCTGTAATAACAGATTATTATAATCCAGAGAAAAATCTAACAGATTATTATATAGGACAGACAATTGGCGAGATATGGGGATATCAAGTTGAGGGCCTTTTTACTACACAACAAGAAATAGACAACTCTCCTTCCCAAAGTAATATTTTAGCTCATAATACTAGAAAGAATCGAGTCGGAGACTTAAAATTTAAAAATCTAGATGGTGATGAAATAATTTATCAAGGTCTTAATCGTGTAGGAGATTCTGGAGATAAATCAATAATTGGTAATAAGTCACCTCGATATGTGTATGGAATTTCTCTCGGTGCAGACTGGAACAACTTGTTTTTCAATGCATTTTTTCAAGGAGTCGGAAAGCAACAATGGTATCCATCAGGAGAATCCAGATTTTGGGGACAATATAATAGACCATATAATGATTATCCAAGATGGCAGGAAAATAAACGCTTTTTACCAGAACTTCAAAACTTTGACGCATATTTGCCATTGGCTTCTGGTTATTCAGCACAAAATGGAAATGGACAGCTTAGATTGCCTAATGATAGATACCTTCAGAATGTAGCATATATAAGACTTAAATCTATCAATTTAGGATATAGGATACCAAAAACATTAACAGATAAGTTGAAAGTTTCCGAAATTAGTGTGTATTTGTCTGGGGAAAATATTTTTACCTATTCTCCACTTTATAAAATTACTAGAGACACAGATGTAACTAGTATTTGGGGTGCTGGTACACAATTAACTAGTTTGAATAGTGATGATGTAAGAGGAGATGGAGATGGGTTTAATTATCCACAGTTAAAAGCATTTACTTTCGGTCTATCAGTTAGTTTTTAATATTTTATAACTTTTGAATTATGATTAAAATAACAAGGATATCATTTATATACTTCTTACTAATTGCAATTCTAATAGGTTGTAATCTTGATGAGTTTCCAAAATCATCAGGCTCAAAAACAGCAATCTTTGAATCTGCAAATGGACTTGAATTATATACTAACTCATTTTATGAGTTATTGCCAACTCCTTATGATGGAGTGTTTTTATTAGATGACCATTCAGATATTATTGCACGTACTTCAGTTGGGACTTTATTGTTGCCAAATGGACTTAGTCCAATAACAAGTTCGGGATGGTCATGGAGTGGTCTTAGGAATATTAATTATTTTATAGAGAATTGTGAGAATATAACTTTGCCAGAGAAGGATCATTATTTAGGTATAGCTAGATTCTTTAGAGCATATTTTTATTTTGATAAGGTAAAGAGATTCGGGAATGTCCCATGGATTGATAAAACAATAGCTGTTAATGATGATGAAACTCTTTATGGTCCTAGAGATGATAGATTTGAAGTGATGGATAATATTATAGACGACTTAGATTTTGCAATTCAAAATATTAAGACTACATCAGATTCATATTGTACACGTATAACCAAAAATGTAGCAAGAGCATTTAAGACTAGAGTTTGTCTATACGAAGCATCATTTAGAAAGTATCATGTCCAGTATGGAAAGCAAGGTTCAGCCGAAGAATGGTATAGAAAGGTGATTACAACTGCAAATGAAATTGATGGCTTTTCACTTCATCAAGGTGAAAATGCATATCGCAATTTATTTCTTCAAAAAAACCCAATAACTACAGAGACTATACTTGCTGTTACTTTAGATGCTGATTTACAGACCTTCAGCTCTAGAAATCGTAAAACAATAAGCCCTACATATTCAAACAGACCAAGTTTAACAAGAAGCTTCATAAATACATATTTAAATAAAGATGGGACTCCTTTTACGAGTAACTTGAATTATGGGACTTTTACGTTTGCGGAAGAGGTAGAAAATAGAGACCCAAGACTTTCTCAGACGATAAGATTAGGTAATTATCATAGAACGGAGAATGGTATTTCCATAATAGCACCTCCAAACTTGGAACAATCATATACAGGTTATCAGATAATAAAGGGATGTTACGATGAGAGATTTCCATATGATGATGAGAGTAGAAATGAAAATGCCCATCTGATATTTAGATATGCTGAGATATTGCTAAATAAGGCAGAAGCATTAGCAGAGATAGGAGAGATGACTAACCTAGAGTGGAGTAACACTATCGGATTATTACGTAAAAGAGCAGGCATAGTAGGTGAAACATTATCAGAAATGCCAAGTGTTTCCGATCCTTATCTTCAAAGTTTATATAAAAATAAATTTACCGATCCAGTTTTATTGGAAGTTATAAGAGAGCGTGCTGTAGAAATGACTTTGGAAGGTTTACGCATTGATGATTTAATTAGATGGCACTTGGGAGATCTTCTAGAAGATTCTCCTATGAATGGAATGTACGTACCTGGATTAGGGGAGTATGATTTAAATGGTGATGGAACAATGGATGTATATTTTTATAAAGGTACAAAACCAACAAATGCAACTTCAAAAATATTCGTAGATGTTTCAAGTAATGCAGTAGGTAAAAGATATTTGTCAAATGGAGACTCAGGTGAATTGATTTGGAACATAGGTCCGAGAGAATGGAGTGATAAAAAATACCTTTATCCAATACCTGAGGCTGATAGAGTGAAAAATCCTAAACTTGGGCAAAATCCAGGATGGGAGAAATAATAAAATTTAAGTATATGAAAAATGTATATATCATAGCTTTGCTACTTTTTACTTTTACTATTTCATGTGTCAATGATAAGAATGTAGAAATTAATGTAGCAAGTTACAATTTAAGAATGGATACCGAGAGAGATAGTTTGAATTCGTGGAATTATAGAAAAGATAATGTTAATTCGCTAATTGCATATCACGATTTCGATATTTTTGGAACTCAAGAGGGATTTTATCATCAACTCCAAGATATTTTAAGATTGGGCAACTATCAATATATTGGTGTGGGTAGAGATGATGGGGATAAAGCAGGGGAACATTCAGCTATTTTCTATAAACCTGATAAATTTGATTTGTTAGAGAACGGAGATTTTTGGCTTAGTGAGACCCCCTCTATTCCTGGAAAAGGATGGGATGCTACTTGTTGTAATAGAATCTGTTCTTGGGGAAAATTTAGAGATATAATTTCTAATAAAGTCTTTTATTTCTTTAATGTCCACTTTGATCATCAGGGTGTAATTGCAAGAGAGGAATCTGGCAAATTAATGGTTGAAAAAATAAAGGAGATTGCTGGAGATAATCCAATTATTGCTACTGGAGATTTTAATTCAGATCCAGAAACAATTCAGATTAAGACACTTTCGAATTATCTTAATGATTCTTATTTTGTAACTCAAAATGCGCCGTATGGTCCTAGTGGAACATTTAATTCACGCTTTAAAAATCCTATAGGAGCAAAAAGAATTGATTATATTTTCACAAGTAGTTATTTTGATGTTTTGAAGTATGCACACTTAACAGATAATAATGGTCTTTACTATCCTTCAGACCATATTCCTGTTTTAGTTGTATTAAAATTTAAATAGAAAGTTTGATTTTATAAGTGCTAGAGGTGATCATTTTGTGGTTGCCTCTAGTTGTATATTTATAATATAATGGCCTTTAGATTACAAATACACTGTAGGATTATGCTATAGTCCTCAGAACTTTGGATATTTAGTGCTCACTGCTGTGCTAATATAATGATTAACATGTAATACACACTTGGTAAAGATGAAAATATAGTCTGATGTATACAAAGATACATAGATAATAATGTACTTATTAAAAAGAGAAAAGAGAAAAGAAAATAAAATTATTTGTATAACTAAATCAAATAGTTTACTTTTAGAGTGAAATTAACGGCAATAATAGTTAGTAGCATGAATACCAAATTGATGATGTTTTCTTATATAAGGCCTAAACTCTCAATGTTAAATAGATGAAATACAATATAATTAATAGATAAAACACAAAACATGAAAAAGAATGGAATTATTATTTATTTAGTCTTAGTGATAGGATTATTTCTTACCAACATCCTAGAATTGCAATCTCAATCAACAAATAAGACGATTGAAGACAAATATTATGTGGCAGCATACATCTGGCCATCATGTCATGATGATCCATTAGCAAGAGAAAAGCTTTGGTCAGAAGGTACAGGAGAATGGGAAGTTATAAAAAAGGGAAATCCAAGATATAACGGTCATTATCAGCCTCGGTTACCACTTTGGGGATATGAATTAGATAACGACCCAAAAGTTGTGGAACGATGGATTGATGTAGCGGTGGATCATGGAGTGAACGTATTCGTCTATGATTGGTATTGGTACGAAGAGGGACCATATCTCGAAAGTGCGCTAAATGATGGTTTTTTAAAAGCAAAGAACAACGATAAAATGCAGTTTTATATCATGTGGGCAAATCACGATGTAAAACATAATTACTGGAACTATCACCGTTATGGAGATGATGAAACCATACTTTGGGATGCCAAAGTAGATTGGGCGAACTTTAAAATAATAGTTGACAGAGTGATTAATCAATATTTTAAGCGGCCTAATTATTTAAAAATTAATGGAGAACCTGTATTCTCTGTTTTTAGTATTGAGAAACTGATGGAAAGCTTTGGTAATAGTGCAGAAGAGACTCGTAAAGCATTAGACTATTTCCGTGATGAAGTGATAAAAGCAGGCTTCCCAGGACTTCATATTCAATGGAATCAAGGTGGTGGAGGGATTATGTCAGAAGAAAGAGCCGTTCAATTTAGAAAAAATGTAGATACAATGGGATTTAATAGTGTTGCTATGTATAATATGGGTGGAATGGTTGAAGATTATCTGGTTTATGGAACTAACTCTATAAAAATCAGAGAACAAATGGATGAAATATTAGATGTTCCAGTCTTCCCTTGTGTTTCTGTTGGATGGGATGATACACCACGCTTTCCTGCAAAAGGAGAAAAACAGACTGTTCATTACCACAACACTCCCACAAGTTTTGCTACATTACTTTCAAAAGCAAAAGAGTATGCTGACAAACACCCCGAACAGCCCAAACTAATAACAATTAATGCATGGAACGAATGGGTGGAAGGAAGTTACTTGTTGCCAGATATGCTCTATGGATTTGAATATTTGGAAGCAATTAAAGATGTTTTTATTGACAAAAAATACGATCGATACTAGCCAATCTATTTTCTTCTAAATTACAATCTTCTAAATTTACCCCAAATTTGTTGTTAGAAATATCCTAATGACAAATTTGGGATAAATTGTTGTTAATAGGGTGTGCAAAAGACCCGTGAAATTGCTATATGTAGCTTTACGAGTATTTAGATGGTTGATATTGTTTGCATTTACATAAAACTAAAAATCAACATACATTTTAAAGCTATTAGCTGGAACATTAATACTCATAGTTGTAGATGTTACATCAATAAACTCATCATCAATGTAGTTTCTCCACTTGCCAGAGTTGGGGAATGTTGTTGAGGCAGTTATCTCATCGTTAGTGAAATTACCTACAATAACCACTTGCTTTGCATTTCCAAATGAAGAAAGGGTGATAAATCTACCATTACTCCAGTTATTGGCTGAAACCTTCCACTCCATTGTAGCAGTTGAATTAAATAGCTCGCTATGTTTCATTCTGAAATTAACAAGCTTAGTATATACCTCATGTAGTTCCTTTCTGTCAGTGTTTTGTAGATACTCCCACTTCAAAGGTTTTTTGCCCGTGCGACCATTTTCATCTATAGATACATCATACCCCATTTCTCCAAATTGCCAAATCATCTTTGGACCTGGCACTGTGAAAAAGAATGCTGCATTTGTAGCAAGCTGCGACATACGAGCATTAAGGTCTGTTTTTAAAACTTTGTTGCCCCATTGTGTTTGTGCATATGCCATTCGCTCTTCGTCGTGGCTTTCCATATAGCTAACCAAGCTATTTGTAGGTCGAGAAGATGTTTTATAATATGTTCCATCAAAGCTAGAATTTTCAGTCCACCCCATTGCCGATTGCTTATAGGCATTATTCATATTTCTCCACACCATCATGCCTTCATTAGCTAGCTCTGTCTCCTCTTTGTTGTCAGCAAAATGTTCTAGTATTACATATGCTTCCGGCTTTACTGCTTTTACTGCATCATTATATTTTTTGAGTATAGCTATACGAGATGTATCATAGTTGCTAGCTGTTGATTCATTTGATTTGTTTTGTGTGAACCCCTTAGTGAGGTCAAACCTAAATCCGTCAAGATTATACTCTTCAAGTAAAAACTGTAGATTGCGTATTACAAACTTTTGTACTAGATCCGATTCATGATTGAAGTCGTGAAATACGGAGTAGGGGTGTGGTGCATC